>JADGQP010000163.1 GCA_017881705.1 Christensenellaceae bacterium | reverse complement strand
GCAAACTTTGGGGTCGGAAAGCGCGTAGGTCACCAGCGCCAGTCCCAGCCCCTTGCCGCGCTCCTCCTCGGCCACCACCACGTCCGAAAGGTAATATACGGTTGCTTTATCGGAAGTCACGCGTAAAAAGCCCACCAGCTTACCCGCGGGGTCGAACACACCGTAGGGAAAGGAATGCCGCAGGGAACGGCGGGTAATTTCCGGATCCCGATCTTTGGCCCAGTAGGTGAGCTTGAGCAGCCGAACGACCTCGTTAATCTTGAACTTCCGTTTTTTGCAGCTTAACGTGTAGCCGTTGAAATCCTTGTTTTTCATAAAACCCTCCCGCCGCGTTACTGCGCTATGATCTGCTCCACCGTATATCCCTGTTCCCGAAGACGTTCCACAATGCTGCCCTCCGGCAGCGTCAGGTGCAGCAATCCTACCGTAACGAAGTAATTGCCGCCGTCTTGAAGCATCTGGCCGAGCTTTTCGGCCATGTGCGCGTTGCGCTGGGTTATGAGCTTATCGTGATATTCCTGGCATTGCGTTTCGTACCCGGGGGTGATATAGCTGCCAAGGTATTGCGAGGAAAAAGCCGCGGCGTCGCCCGTGCGCCACCAGGTCGGCCATTGGTTGATGGACGCGTCCATTCCGGAGGCGTTTTGCGGGTTCAGGATCGTATCGCACTCGCTTTGAAGCAGGTAATTCTTCAGCGCGTCGCTGAACCCCTCCAGCATATCGATCTGCTCGTCCGCGGTTTCCAGGTAGGCGGTTTGCTTGCCGTGCCCTTGCGCATAGGTCTGCACCTTTTTTTCTACACCCAGCGAAAGCGCCGCGCTGATATCGGTTTCGCCCAGCTCCGCGGCGGTGGAATACACCGCCAGGTTGTCGATGACCGCCCAGGGCTTTAAACCGTCCAGCGTGGCAAGCGAAAGGCTCAGCTTGTCGGTGACCGCTTCCAGCTCCGTATACAGCGTATCGCCGATCAGCCCCTTAAGCGTCTGCCCATCGGGGAGAGCCATACGGCTGCGAATTTCCGCCACGGCCGCGTCGGACGTGGTATCGCACTCGTATACGAACGTATCGGCGGCGGCCATCGCATCCGTGATGGCCTGCCCGAACGGATACATCTCCTTCGTGCCCACGTGGATGGAACCCAGCAGGTACATTTCGCCCTGCTCGCCGGTAACTCGATACAAAATACCCTTGCTCCCTTCCGCCGGATGGGTAAAAACCCAACCCAGTGCGCCAGCCAGCAGCATGGCGGCGGCGGCCGCAACCCACAGCCAGGCTTGTTTTTTGCGCATGCTTACTCCTCCAGCCGGTCGAGCGCCTTGGCTGCGCCCGCGATATCCTCGTTGGTCACTTGCCAGTCCGGCGGAAGCAAACGCAGATACCGCGGGTCGTAATACCGATCGTCGAGCAGCACCACCAGTCCGCTGTCTTTCTCTGTACGGATTACACGGCCCGCCGCCTGCGAAACTTTCTGCATAGCGGGGATCATCCACGCATAGAGGAACCCGTCGCCGAAATGCTCCTGATAATACGCCTGCAGGGTCGTTAGTCGCAGCGACGGCGTAGGCAGCCCCACGCCCACGATAATCGCGCCGATTAATTGATCGCCCGGCAGGTCGACCCCCTCGGAAAACATGCCACCCAGAACGCACAGGCCGAGCTTTGGCGCGTCGTCCCGTGTGAACGCGTACAGAAAGCGTTCGCGCGCTTCCTCGGACATATTGTTTTCCTGCACGAGCAGCGGAGGTAACGGTAGTTCCGCCAGCTGTGCATACACAAGGCGCAGGTAGGCGTAACTGGGGAAATAGGCGATATATCTGCCGATTCGCGCGTTGACGGCCTCGGCGATGCTTTGCGCCACGCGCGCCGCGCTGTTTTCGCGGTAGGCGTAACGGGTTTGCACGCGCCTGCGCACCACCTTGAGCCTTTGCGGCGGGAACGGGGAGGGAAGCGAAAAAATCGCGTCTTCCTCCGTACCGCCCAACAGCTTTCGCATTTCGACAAGTGGCGAAAGCGTGGCGGAAAAAAACACGGAGCCGTGCAAACGCTTGGTGGTCGCGGCGATTACCTCGGCGGGGGAAAGGCAGTACAGCTCCAGCACGCGCTCTTTGCCGCGGCGTGTGAGCAGCGCGGCGTACCGTTCGCTAAAGTGCTGCGCGGCGTAGGAGAAAGAGCACAGGGTGCGCAGCATCCGGCCGGCGCTCTGCCGACACTCGGCGTTTGGCATACGCGAGGTAAGCAGCTCCAGCGTTCCCTCGCACACCGCCTGAACTGCGGCCGTTACGGCCTGCGGAGGCTCGGGCAAAACCGTTTCCCGCGGCGTTTCGGGGGATGCGTCCGATTGCGGAACCTCACCCGCCGCGCTGTCGTCATCCTCTGGCGAGGCGGTATCCGGTTCGTCGCCGCCGGTCTGCCGAAGCGCCGTGAGCAAGGCGGTTAACTGCTTGTAGTAGGGGTGCCTGCGGGACAGCGCCTTGCCCAACGCCGAGCGGTAGGCGCGCAGCTCTCGGCTGTCCAGCGCGCCGGATAGACTGTCCTGTACGCGAGAAAGCAGATGGTGCGCCTCGTCGATCAGCAGGGTAAAATCCCTATGCTGCTGAAACACGCGCGCGATCTGCACAAACGGGTCGAAGGCGTAGTTCAAATCCATCAGCACCACGTCCGCCAGTTCCGTAAGCGAAAGCGCCAGCTCAAACGGGCAAACGGAAAATTCGTCCGCCGTTTCCACAATGCATTCGTCCGTCCAAAAGCCATCGAGCGCCAGCAGTTTCTCAATCGCTTGCGGTTGGCGAAGATAATGCCCCTTTGCGCGCGGACAATCGTCCGGGTGGCAGCGCGTGGGCGACGGGCACAGCTTCTCCTTAGCCAGCAGGGTTAGTACGCGTGCCTTCATCCCCAGCGCGCGCATCCTCTCCAGCGCGTTGAGCGGGCTTTGGCGCGCTGTGGTGCGCGCCGTAAGGTAAAAAAGCTGGCGGGTCTTGCCTTCTCCCAGGGCTTTCAGCGCGGGAAAAAGTACCGCGGCGCTTTTGCCGGTGCCGGTGGGAAGCGTTGCGAACAGGCGCTTTTTGCGCGTGATGGCGGTGTAAACCTGCGCGGCCAACTCGCGCTGCCCCGAGCGGTACGTGTCAAACGGAAAAGGCATGGCCTTGAGGGTAAAGTCGCGTTCACAGGCGCGGGCGCGCTCCGATACGGCGAAGGCAAGCCATGGCATAAGCAGCTCCGTAAGCGTCTGTGTGAGCGCGGAGGCTTGCGCGAATTCCGTAAACACGCGCAGGGGCTCGCCCTGCGTATTTACGTATGTTACCCGTATTTCCACCGTTTCCAGCGCTTGGTTATCAACCAGCAGCGCGCCGTATAGCCGCGCCTGTGCCAGATGTTCAGGCAAGGGCGCTTCCGGAGGTTTGGCGCACAGTTTAATCTCTTCCACGCAAGGCGGGCAGCCGTCGCGGTATGCGTCCATCCGGCCGAACACGGTTACGGTTTCGCTGTTGTGTATAAGCGTACAGTTGACCGGTTTTTCAATTTCAAATGTTTGCGCCTGCGCGCCTTCGCGCGCCTGGTGCGCGCGGGTGCCCGCAAGCATTTCCGCGGCGTTCCCTCCGGGCAGGATATCGGGCCCGAAATAGGAGTAGGCTACCAGCACGCGAACCGATACCCGAAACGTCGTTTCCAACGCGGGGTTCCCCTCCTTGTCCGGTTTGCGGGCCGCGGCCCGGGGCTTAGTCCCTGCGGCCGCGGGAGATCAGCAGGAGCCTGAGCAGCTGCAGCAGGCTGGTGATGGCAGCCGCCACGTACGTGAGCGCCGCGGCACTCAGCACCGCGCGCACGCCGCGAAGCTCCTCCTGCGTCAGGTAATTTCCGTCGGCAAGCATCGCAAGCGCGCGATGGCTGGCGTTAAACTCCACCGGTAGCGTAACCAGCGAAAACAGAAGCGTCAGTGAAAAACATATGATGCCAATGATCATCAGCGGCTGCCAGGAAAAGATAAGGCCCAGAAAAAACAACGGAAAGTAGGCGTTGCTGCCGATGTTTACCACCGGCACGAACGCTGTGCGCAGCAAAAGCGGCTTGTATTGGTGATTCTTCTGCATGGCGTGGCCGCACTCGTGCGCGGCGACGCCGATGGCCGCGATACTGTCGGAGCCGTACACCCCCTGCGACAGATGCAGCACGTTGCTTCTCGGATCGTAGTTATCGGTCAGTTCCCCAGCCACGGGCTCCACGGTCACATTACCGTTACCGTCGCGGGTAAGCAATTCCCGGGATACCTGCTCGGCGGTTGCCCCGCGCGAGGAACGGATCTTCCCGTATTTCGCGTAGGCGGATTTTACCTTGAATTGTGCCCACAAGCCCAGAAGCAGACCGGGAATCAGCAAGATCATGGTCCAATCGAAATATAAAGGCATAGCGACCTCCTAAAAAGCGTTGCGTTCAAGGCGGGTTACCGGGCGCGGCCGACAAAACGCCGTACTCCTAGCATACACCAATTTAACGGAAATTCAAGTTGAGCGTTATCCGAAAGCGGCCTTCACGCCGGCGTGTGCCCCGGCGGCAGTTTCCCATCGGTATAGCACAGGGTCAGTTCCGAAAGCGTGAGGTATACGCATTGCGGCGCGGTGTGAGCCACGCGGGCGATATCGGCGCTCAGGCGCTCAGAGAATCCGTCGCAGGCGCACTTTTCCGCCGCGCCCATCACGCGTACGTCGCAAAAGGCGCATTCGCCCTCCGCCTCGCCGCGGGTAAGTGTTTGCCCATCCAGAATATGCACCATCACGTATTGGCGCTTTTTCCCGAGCAGCTCCATCGCGTTCAGGGCGCAGGCGCGAAGCTCGCCTATTTCCTGACTGGAGAGTGTGGCGGATGTGGAGATTTGAACGTATGGCAAAGTTATCCCTCCCAACAGGTCCGTAGCCGCGAATGCAGCTGGAACCCTCGCACATAGGATACTTCAATCGAAGCCTTTCTTCCTGCTTTGGATTGTGCTATGATGAGGCGGAATCTGCGAATATCGGGGGAATCGGCTTGGAACAGCAGTTTTTATTCGGCTATGGGGACCGGGAAATACCGCTAACGGTGCACGCGAAAGCTATACAGGTGGTGGATGCGGTAACGCCGCCGCCGATTGCGAATCTGCGGGAGGCGTTTCGCGCGGCGGTGGAGGAAAACGCGGTGGAAAGCGCGCCCCTACGTGAGCTGGTGGAGCCTCAGGACGACATCACCGTGGTGATCAGCGACCTGACGCGCGCCTGGATGCACCAGGAGCGCGTATGCCCGCTGCTGCTCAATTACCTGCACGATATGGTGGGTGTGCCGTATGAGCGCATTGTTTTTTTGGTCGCGCTGGGAACCCATCGCCTGGAAACCGAGCAGGAGCGCAGGCAACTGGTGGGCAACGAGGTGTTTGACCGCGTGCGTGTGTTGGACCACGAAATCGACGGCCCGCTGACGGATGTGGGCACGACTGCGCATGGCACGCGGGTGCTGCTTAACCCGCTGGTGGTAGGACGCAAGGTGATTTTGCTTGGCGGTACGGTGCACCACCTGCTGGCCGGTTACGGCGGCGGGCGCAAGAGCATCCTGCCGGGCGTGGCGGGACGGGAGACCATCTGCCAGAACCACATCCATGCCCTGCACCCGCTGGAGGCGCGCTCCAGCGACGATGTGGGCTGCGGCAAAACGCACGGCAACCCTGTGAACGATGATATGTTGGAAGCCGCGGCGATGGTCGCGCCGGTGTTTGGCATCAACATTGTGGTGGATGGCGACGGTGGCCTCATCGCGCTGCCCAGCGGGCACTACGTTGCGGCCTGGGAAGAAAGCTGCCGCCTGGTGGATCGCTATAACGGCGTGCCAATCGTAGCCAAGGCGGACGCGGTAGTGGCTTCCTGCGGGGGATTCCCCAAGGACATTAACCTTTACCAGTCCTCTAAAACGCTCATCAACGCCTACCAAGCCGTGAAGGAAGGCGGTACGCTGGTGTTTTTAAGCGAGTGCCGCGAGGGCGGCGGGCCCGCCGAGTTTTTCGACTGGAGCCGTTTCCAGCGGGAAGGCACGCTGGATGCGAAGCTGCGCCGCGGGTTCACCATCGCGGGCTATATTTTCTATGTGTGCTGCGAGATCGCCAAACATACCCGCCTGCACGCGCTCAGCACCATCCCCGCGGAAACGCTGCAAAGCCTGGGCATGCACGGGTACGGTGAACCTGCCGAAATCCAGAAGATACTCGATTTTGGCGATCAAACGGTGATTGTGATGCCGCACGGCAGCAGCACTGTGCCGATCGTTGTGAAATAAGAAGAAGGGCCAAACAAATTGCTTGTCCCTTACCTCTGGTACCAATTGTTTAACCGTCGTATTCGTGAGAAAAACCACAGTTACCGCAGCAATATGAAGATTTTTTCTTTCCAAGAGCGCCAACGACTAGTC
>JADGQP010000162.1 GCA_017881705.1 Christensenellaceae bacterium | reverse complement strand
GGCGCCGCGGACGCCCGCGAGGCGAAGATTCGCGTGGCGCGCTCCGACATCACCAGCATTAGCGTCAAGAACACCAACAAGTACAAAGGAAGCAGCGAAAGGCTCACTGCCTGCGCGATTAACCCGAACACCATCGGCATGATCGTGCTGCCGGTATACGCGCTGGCCATCTGCATGCCCATCAGCGTCTGCGATTGCGCCTGGCCAAAGTTTTCCGGCGTTTCGTGCAGCAGGCTTGGGTAAATGGGTGCGCAGCCAAGGCCCAGCACCACCAGCCCCGTATACAGAACCGTGTTGCCAAATGGCATAAGCATTAACCCTATACCCAGCGCCGTAAACGCGATCCCAATGCGCACCATATAACGGTCATTAAGCTTTACGGAGATCCATCCGGAGAGAAAACGCCCGCCCGTGATGCCCAGGTAAAACAGCGAAGCCATCATGGCTGCCGTTTGCGCGCCGATACCGCGGCTGGTAACCATGTAGCTGCTGGCCCACAGCCCCACCGTGCTTTCCAACGCGCAATAACAAAAAAACGCGGTCAATGTCTGCGCTGCTCCTGGCAGTTTCAGCGCGCCGCGCATGCCGCCCGAACCGGTCAGCTTCATATGGGTAATAGGTTGTTCCTGTTTGCGTTTCCACAGGGGCAGGCTGAATACTAAAAGCGCCACCAGCGCCGTCTGGATATATCCGATCACGCGGTAGCCATCGTTCCAGTTCAGTTGGTGCGCCAGGCATTGACCCATGATGTAGGGCCCCAGCGAGGCGCCCACGCCCCAGAAACAATGCAGCCAGTTCATATGACGGGATTGGTAATGGAGCGCCACAAAGTTGTTCAGAGCCGCGTCCACACTGCCCGCGCCCAGCCCGTAGGGAATGCTCCACAGGCAGATTGCCACATACGAATGGGAAAACGAAAAACCGAACAGCGCAAGCGCCGTGGCGGCAACGCTCACCGCGGTAACCAGCCCCGTGCCCAGGCGGCGAATCAGCTTTACGCTTAACAGGCTGGACACGATCGTGCCGCCCGCAATCAGCATGGTCACGATACCGGCGTAGGACAGGGGCACGTTCAAAGCGGTGTGCATTACCGGCCAGGCCGAGCCCAGCAGCGAATCGGGAAGTCCCAGGCTGATAAAGGCCGCGTAAATCACCGCTAGCAGTAGCGCCGTCATCGTAAACGTACCTCCACAAATATTTGTAGTTGCATTATATCCTGTTTTTCGTCCGTTATCTTGCATTATTCGGGCTTCCCATTGTACAATATCGCCAGACCCATAAGGAGGAAACTCAAATGAAAGCCTGCGAATCGGCCTGGATCGATGAAACGCTGCACGAGTTGACCGTTCACGGCTCGGCGCAGTTTCCGTTTCAATACTACGACAGTCTGTACGGGCAGAGCATCCAGCCCGGCTTCCCCTGGCATTGGCACCGGGATGTGGAAATCGTATACGTGATCAGCGGCGAGGCGCATTGCCTGATCGGCGGAACGCGCATCGTGCTCAAACGCAGCCAGGGGCTTTTTATCCAATCCGGCGTACTCCACGGATACGAAGTGCCCCAAAACGCCGAAATGCCGACGCTTCTGTTTATGCCGGAGTTCATAGCGCCCGAACGCGGCGCGCTGTACACCCGTTATGTGGAGCCGATGCTCAAGGCGAACCTTTCCCATTTGGTGCTTAACGAAAGCGTACTCTGGCAGGCGGAAGCGCTTTCGCAGGTGAGCAGGCTCTGTGATATCGCGCGCACTGACAGCCCAACGATGGAGCTGGACGCGCACGCGGGCGTATGCGCCCTTTGGTCGCTCCTGTATCGCCACCGCGACGAAATCGAAACGCTGGATAAGGCGGAAAGCGCCACATTGGCGCAGGCGCGTCTGCGCAAAATGATCGCCTATCTGGAGGAGCATTACGGGGAACACGTACGTCTTACAGACGTGGCACGCGCGGCGAGTGTGAGCGTAAGCGAAGCGCTGCGCTGCTTCCGCAGCGGCGTGCAGACCACCCCGATCGATTACCTGAACCGTTACCGCCTCAGCAGCGCCTGCGCCCGCCTGGCCACAACGGAGCAATCCGTAACCGAAATCGCCGCCGAAAGCGGCTTTACCGGCGCGGCTTATTTTGACAGGATATTTCATCGGCAGTTCGGCGTAAGCCCAACGGCTTACCGAAAACAAAGCGCCCGATAATGCGCTAAATCCGCCGACCCGCAGCCAACGCCTTTCAAAAACCGTTTCCGCGTGGTAGAATAGCAGGGCACGCATTAAAACGGAGGAACATCATGGACGATCGGAAAAAGCTGTCGCACGTCAAGGGTTTTTTGTTGGATATGGATGGTACTCTCTACCTGGGGGATCGGTTGTTGGAAGGCTCTCTGGATTTTTTACGCAAGGTAGAACAAACGGGACGAAGCGCGTTGTTTTTAACCAATAACTCCAGCAAATCCGCGGAGGTTTATCTGCAAAAGCTATCCCGTCTGGGCATTACGGCGCCTTTTTTGCGCGTGCTCACCTCCGGCCAGGCAGCAGGGCGGTATGTGCTTACGCATTTTCCGGGAAAACGCGCCTTTCTGCTGGGCAACGAGATGCTCGCGGCCGAACTGACGCAGCTTGGCGTACAAATTGACCCTGACCGGCCTGATTATGTGCTGATCGGGTTTGACACGACGCTGACGTACGCCAAACTTCACCGCGTCTGCGATCTGGTGCGCGAGGGACTGCCGTATATCGCCACGCACCCCGATTTTAATTGCCCCACGGAAAACGGCTTTATGCCCGATATCGGCGCGATCATCGCGTTTATCCAGGCTAGCGCGGGCCGCCAGCCGGATGTAATCATCGGCAAGCCCTACGCAGGCATCGTTGAGGAAGCGCTGCGGGTTACCGGGCTAAAAAAAGAGGAGCTGGCCATGGTGGGCGACCGGCTGTATACCGATATTGCCACGGGGGTGCGTTTCGGCATGACCAGCATCCTCGTGCTGTCCGGCGAAGCCACTCTCGCGGACGTTGCCACCTCGCCCGAAAAGCCGGATTTGATCTACGAGCGTCTGTCCTCCATGATCGAATATCTGTAAAATCTCACTTGGCGGCCTCCCGCGGGCAGGGAATTTCATGAAAACACGCGAAACAGGCCCAAAGTAGAAGGATGGGGTGTGCGATATGAAACGATTCATTGCTCTTATATGTACCTTAGCGATCATCGGTTCGGCCTTTACGCTGCCGGTTTCCACCCTCGCCCGGGCCGAGGAGAACTATTCTCCCATGAAATACGGCGACAGCGGCGATAACGTAGTGGCCGTACAGGAACAGCTCAAGGCGCTGGGCTATTACACAGGCAAAGTCAGCGGCAACTTTATGGACGGCACACGCGCGGCCGTAAAGAAGTTTCAGGCAGATTACGATTTGAAGCAGACCGGCATTGTGGACGGTGAAACCGAAGCCCTCCTGATGAGCGCCGAGTATCGGGAGCTTACCACCGGCGATTCAGGCAAAGATGTGCTGCGGCTTCAGGAACAGCTGCACACCTTGGGCTATTACAACGGAAAACTGAGCGGCGATTATCTGGAAGGCACCACCGCCGGCATCCAGAGTTTTCAGGAAAAGAACAGCCTCCCCTCCACCGGCACCGCGGACGTGGAAACGCAGCGCGCGCTGTTCAGCTCCGCAGCCATCGCCAAGGACGCGCCGGAAGCCACCCCCACGCCCGCCCCGGGCAGCGATCTGGGCGATATCAACGACGTGGTTATGGCCCCCGACGGGGATAAAAGCAGCGCCTCCGCCGACGTGGAATATTCTAAAAAACTGACCCGCGGCTCTACGGGCGACCAGGTGAAGCTAGTGCAGCAACGTCTGACCGACCTGGGGTATTTCAGCGGCCCCATCAGCGGCAATTACATGAACAAGACCGTTGATGCCGTGAAACAATTTCAAACCAACAACGGCCTTACGGCGGACGGCGTGACCGGCGAAGAAACCTGGAACCTGATGTTTGACGCTCAACAGGCGCTTGGCGCCAGCGCCTCGCCGCGCCCCACACCCGAGCCTACGCCCATCCCCTACGCCATCACCGTGGACGTAAACAACCAGGCCACCACCGTGTACGGATTGGATGACAGCGGTAAATACACCAAGGTCGTTCGGCAAATGGTTTGCTCCACGGGCATGGTGGCAACCCCCAGCGACGTGGGCGTATGGGAGCTCAACGGTAAAAAGGCCCGCTGGTGTTTCTTTAGCAAATACGGCAGTTACGCGCAGTATTGGACGCGCATCAACGCCTATATAGCTTTCCATTCCGTGATCTACCAGCAGGTAGATTATAACGCGATGAGCACTAAAAGCTATAACCTGCTCGGCTCCCGCGCTTCGCACGGTTGCATACGCCTGCTCAACGCGGACGCGAAATGGGTATACGACAATATCGGCGCGGGTGTAAAAGTAACCATCACCGAAGATCTGCCGGACGATCCGGAGCTGCGTCACGCGCTTAAGCCCGCGCCGCTCATCAAAGGCTCCAAAACACCCTCGACCACCCCGCAGCCCACCGCTGCCCCCGCCTACTCCAGCACCGGCACGCCACCCCAGCCTTTCCGTACGCTTAAAAAGAACTCGCAGGGTGAGGATGTGTATTGGCTGCAAATGCGGCTTAAGGAGCTGGGCTATTACAACGGCGCGGTCACGGGAACCTTCCTGGGCGGCACGCAAAAAGCCGTGAAAGCCTTCCAGCGAGCCAACGGAATCTATGCCACCGGCGAAGCGAACGAAACGACGTTGACCGCCGTGTATGCCATCGCGGTGGCCACACCCACCCCCGCGCCTACGCCGCAGCCAACCTTTACGCCCACACCTGCGCCCACGCCTACACCCTCGCCTACGCCTACTCCTTCTCCTACACCGACGCCTGCGCCAACGACCACAGCCAAAGCCACGTCTGCGCCGACAGCCACGGCCAAAACCACGTCTGCGCCGACGGCCACGGCCAAAACCACATCCGCACCGACGGCCACGGCTAAAACCACGTCTGCGCCGACGGCTACGGCTACGGCTAAAGCCACGCTTGCACCTACGGCCACAGCCAAGCGCTAAACCGCTTTTCTGTGGTGTATCCGCCAAGTTTTTACAAACCCAAGGAATTGACAGCTCTTTAATAGAAATGTTATAATCAATTAACATACGGGATCGCTGTTTATTCGTATGCGCATTCATGGCATGAATAATCTGGAGGAGGGTACTCTCGTGAAGAAAATCATCGGCGTACTCATGGCGCTTGTCTTAACATTCGCCGCCGTTGCTGCTTCCGCCGCACAATCCAATACGTACAGCATCGACAAAACGGGCACCGTTTTACAAAATGAGAAGGATCGCAGCATCACAAACGCCACGCCCGCCGCGCGCAACCCCATTACCGCAGGCATCAGCCCAACCACGGGCCAGCAATGGAGCGGCATTTACCTTCCCATGCTGGTGCAAATCAGCAACCCGCAGGGCACGGTAAAGTATAACGGCAAAACCATTAAAGGCGCAGGTATTGGCAACCGCGCACCGTGGGGCGGCCAGTACGCCGATATCGTCTACGAGGGAATCCTCTACCGTACGGGTGAAACCCGTATGTCCTTCCTCTTCAGCGACCAGCTCGACTCGGGCGTGCCCACGTCCGTAGGCCCCGTGCGTTCCGCTCGTATCGGCCATGTTCTTCTTCGTGAGGAGTGGCAAAGCGGCCTGATCTACGCCGGCGGCCCCCGCAGGGAAGAAAACAACATCGCCGAGCTGTTCAATCAACTCGGCGCCAGCGACAAAGGCATTCTTTTCGACCTGCTGACCAACAAGTGGGATGATTACCGCCAGCGTGTCAAAGGTTTGAAAAACCCCGACAATCTCGATGTGAACGTGGTAGGCTTGCGCAATACGATTCCCACAAGCTATACCGCCAGCGCGCACGCTTTCCTGTTTACCGATACCAGCCCCTACACCGACGGGTATGACCTCGCCTACAACATCAACCTCGACTGGGGCCATCCCAAATGGGTTTCCAGCCTCGTATACAACGAGGAAGATAACCTTTACTACCGTTATTCCAACGGCGCGCCGTACATGACCTACCCCAGTTCCGTCGAAGCCGGCAAAGTGGACAGCACCAACTCCGTATGGATGAGCTTCTCCAACGTGATCATCCAGCGCGTGCCCTACGAATACACCAACAACAACAAGATCATGCCCGTTATGCAGAGCGTGGGCAAGGGCAACGCGGATATCTTTATCGGCGGTCGCTATATCGCCGGTTATTGGGTACGCCAAGACACCGAAGGCCCCACCGTGTATTATGATGATAAGGGCAACGAGCTGCAGTTTACCACCGGAAAAACCTACATCGCCGACTTCCCCCCGGAAGCGCTGTGCACCTTCACCGGTAAGAAATAATTCTGATGCAAAAGCCCGCCTGACCGGCATAACCGGGCAGGCGGGCTTTTCTTTTGCCTCGCGTTACAGGGCGGCGCCGCCGTCCTTCATTTCAAAAGCGCCCATGGGGCAGTAACGCATGCACTTTCCGCACACGATGCATTTGCTTTCGTCGATCTCCGGCAACGAGAAACTGTTTTTTTGGCTGATCGCCTGCTTGGGGCATACGGCGATCGCGGGGCAGCGATGGTTCTGGGGGCATTTTCTTGCGTTCACAGTTAATTTCACGGTTCTCTTTCCTCCTGCGGTTCGTTTGGTTTTCGGGCGCCAGCTTGCGCGTCCCTACGCGGATAACGGGAAAGGCAGTACTGCTGGCGAATGGTTTCCAGCACCGCTTCCACACGGCTGTCCGCGACGCGATAGATCACATTCTGACCGCTTTTCTGATCCGCTACCATGCCGTGAGCTTTAAGCAACGCCAAATGCTGCGACAGCGCCGATTGCGATATCCCGCCGATTTTAAGCAACAGCGCGCCTACGGTTTCCGGGCCTGCAAGCAGCTCGCACAGGATAGCGAGGCGGTTTTCGTTGGCCAACACCTTGAGGGTCGAAGCGATCTGCCTGGTTTCGTCGTTCATCATCGCGTCCTCTTTCTGTTCGGGCAGCGGAGCGGGTATCCGTCGTTTATTATATTAACATATTCTAATATACTCATATATTATTCGTATGTCAAGCGCCCTTTTTGTGCAATCAATATATTTTGTATATACTTATATGCAATGTTCAAGCGTCGCAAAGGGAAACACGCAAGCGGCGAAGAATTGATTCAATAGCATATAAAAAGGGGGCCGCGCCATGAGCACGTTACGGGAGGACGCGCAATGCGTAATCAGCGCAGCTCTGGCCGCCGCGCAGCCGGAAAAACTGGTACCGCGGGGGTTGGGCAGGCTTCGCCTGTACGGCGGGCGGTTAAAGGTCATCGCTGTCGGTAAAGCCGCGTGGGGCATGGCCAAAGCAGTTTCGGACACGCTGGGCAACCAGATCAATCAGGGCCTAGTTATTACGCAATACGGGAATTCCCGCGGCCCGCTGCCTTATTTTACCGTAATGGAAGCCGGCCATCCCATTCCGGATGAAAACAGCGTGCGCGCCACGGATGCCGCAATCGCCATGGTACAGGGGCTCCACGTGGAGGACACGGTGCTGATGTTAATCTCCGGCGGCGGTTCCTCGCTGTTTGAGCGTCCGCTGATTCCCCTGCCCTATTTCGCCACCGCAACCTCCGCGCTTTTCCATTGCGGTGCGAGCATTACGGAAATGAATGTGATCCGCCGCCGCCTTTCCGCAGTGAAGGGCGGGCGTTTCGCCCAACTGTGTGCGCCCGCGCATGTGGTGGGGTTGTTGCTTTCGGACGTATTGGGGGACGCGCCGGAAACCATCGCGTCCGGCCCCATCTCCCCCGATCCGGTGACCGCCGTGGAAGCCGAGCGAACGCTTAACCGCTTGTTTCCGGACGCGCCGGATGTTTTTCGCACGCTGATGCGCCGCGAAACTCCCAAAAACCTGCCCAACGCGGAAACGTACGTGATCGGCAATGTAGAGGTGCTGGTGCGCACCGCCGCGCACACGCTGCGCCATCTGGGGTACGATACCGTGATCCTCACCGATCGGCTTGCCTGCGAGGCGCGGGAAGCTGGCCGCTTCCTGGGCTCTATCGCGCAGACCCATCAGGGAGAAACCCGCTCGGTCGCCTATCTGGTGGGCGGAGAAACCGTGGTGCACGTAAACGGGCAAGGTCTGGGCGGCCGTAACCAGGAACTGGCGCTGGCTTCCGCCCCGATTCTGGAGGGGCTTAAAGACACCGCGCTGTTCAGCATCGGTAGCGACGGGCAGGATGGGCCTACTGACGCGGCAGGCGGCTATGTGGACCAGCGCACGGCGGGTCGGCTGCGAGCCGCCGAGGTGGACGTCAACGCCGCACTGGATGAAAACGACAGCTATACAGCCTTGGATGCCGCGGGCGGGCTGATCGTAACAGGCCCGACAGGCACCAACCTGAACGATATCGCCGCGGTGATGATTCGCCGCTAGTGCCATTCAAATTCCGAAAAAACCAGAGCGTATAAATTATGAACCCCACGGCATATCGCAAAGGCAAAAGGCGCGGCAGATCTGCGCCCCAGGCTGTCAAAAAAGTGGACTC
>JADGQP010000161.1 GCA_017881705.1 Christensenellaceae bacterium | reverse complement strand
CGATCGACGAAACCAACCTGCCCAGCATTTTGGCTACGGAACGCACCGGCGCAAAACGCTACCGCGTATACCGCCAATACGAACTGCAACTATAAACGCCAACTAAAAAAGCGGCGCTTCCCAGACAAAACCGTTTGGGGAGCGCCGCTTTTTATGGCTAAGATGTTTAAGGCTGCGGGGTGGGCGAGGCGGTAGCCTCGGAATCCAGAGAACTCAGCGACTGGGTCGGCGCACCGCATTTCAGGCAAGGCTGAAGCGCGTTATA
Source organism: Christensenellaceae bacterium (assembly GCA_017881705.1). Classification (GTDB taxonomy): domain Bacteria; phylum Bacillota; class Clostridia; order Christensenellales; family Aristaeellaceae; genus CAXXOK01. The sequence continues at coordinate 11,726 of JADGQP010000161.1, read as the reverse complement.
GGGCGCGTCGTCCAACTGGCTATACAGGAAGTAGGATGTCAGCGGCAGATATTTGGAGTTAACAGCCGAGCAGTTCGGATCCGTGTGGTAGTACTTACCGTTGTTGGCGTTATAATATAGCTTGGTATCGGCAGCTGGCACAGGCGTAACCGTCATGCGCGGGGCGAGCGACTGGGATATGGTGGTCTGCCCGGGTTCCGGGGTAGCCGTGTCATCCACCGTTTCATTGGTGGCCAGCGAATTGGGATCGACGTACCATTGGTTGTCCTCGTTAGCCATCAGGATCATAAAACGGTATCGTACGGGATCCTTGCCGTTGTTTTTATCGATATAGGCGCTCATGGTGACCGTTCGGGATGAATCCCCGTTGGTGCCGGATATACTTTCAATGGTATAGGATTGCGGCGTGCGGTTGCTGATAACCGTAAACAGCGACGAAGCCGCGCTGTCTTGTTTGGAAGCCCAGCTGGGCAGCACCAGACCCACCATGGACTCGAAATTATTGGCCGACCAATAATCCATAAAGGTTGTTAAGCGTGCTTCTGCTTCGGAGGCGCTTGCGTCCTCCTCGGGCGGGGGCGTTTCCTGTGCGGTGAGTTCTGTCGGCGTTACGGAAGGAGAAAGCGCATCTGTCGAGTTCTGCGCGGCGGCTTTTGCGTTTTGGCGGTTTGATGAAGTCTGCGTGATGTCATTCGTACCGCCCACCAGAAAGGCGATCACAACGATGCACAGCGCAAGATACACCACCGAAACCGTTGTGCGAATGCCTGAGGAGAAGGACTGGCGATACCATAAAACACTTAACGAAACGACGGACAGGATGATAAACAGGTAACGTAAAAAATCAAAGGTATGCGTAACGAAAACGCATGGGATGAACAATGCGGGCAACGCAGCATATAACAGGATTTTCAGCAGGCGATCCGGATCCAGCGGGGGTTTGCGCCTCGGCGCGGCAGGATATTGTCCGCCGCCTTGTCCGCCGGAAAACGGAGGCCCGCTGAAACCGCCCTGCCCGCCGGAGAAATTCATCGTTGGGGGTACAAAAGAACCGCCGCCGTAATTGGGAACATTCATCCCGGAGGAAGAAAAACCGCCGTAAGGGTTAGCCTGCGGCTGCATGGGCGGCATTGTGTTCATCGGAGCATATGCGCCCGTCGCCTGTGCATTCATCGGAATAAAAGCGTCCGTTGCTTGTGCGCCCATCGGAGCGTATGCGCCCGTCGCCTGTGCACCGAAAACGGGTGAGGCGCCTGCTCCGCCCGGAGCCTGGGTTCCGGCGAAACCTGAAGCGGTGTTATAGAAAGGCGGAACGAAGCCCTGTGCGTGGAAAGAGGCGCCCGCGTTTGCGGCGGGGGTAACCCGATTTCCCAACGGCTGATGAAGAGACGGGGGCGCACCTTGCGGCGGCGCAGCCTGAAAACCTACGGCGGGGAAGCCCTGGCTGAACCCGGAGGAGCCCATAGGCTGTGCGGTAGGCGCGTTTGGGAAAAACATCGGGTTTACAGGTGCGGAGGGCATAGGGGAATAAGCGCCGGAAGGCGAGGGAAAAGCATTTTGAGCCGGTATGGATACGGTGGGCGCGTTGGCTTCCATGGCGGAATGCTGGGTAAAATCAGGCGTGGGATTCGGCTGGGCGGCCGCTTGTTTTTTAGCAAAATTGCGCTTTTGCATTCCGTAGGTGGGAGCGCTCGCGTACTTGGTGCGGTTGCTGTTCATGCTGCATCTCCTGTGCCAAGGCTAAAACGTCATGCGGTTTGGGAAGCGCGCATTCTTGTTCATTATAGCACATATTACAGTTTTGTAAATCAAATTCCCTCGGTATATGAAGCGCGCGTTGCGAATGTAAGGCAAACCGTTGTACGATAAGCCTATACGGATTGTAAATTTGTTACGGTAAAAAAGTTGCGTAAAACGGAACGATCATGTATAATCATCATGACCTGTTATGCGGTTTTGTGTGCGGGTTGTCATTGTCGGTTTATGCGTCCATCGTAGCAAGGAGGCATGTGGAATATGGAATGTAAGATCAAAAATGATATTGGCACAATCTACATCACCGAGGAAGTTATGTTGAAGGTGGTAGGTTATGCCGCATTGGAATGCTATGGCATCGTCGCCATGTCCAGTAAAAGGGCGAAGGATGGCTTCGTTCAGTGGCTGGGCCGTGAAAACCTCACAAAAGGCGTGCAGCTAAAACTCGCGGACGATATGCTGGACGTTGATTTGTTTATCATCGTCGAATACGGCATCTCCATTGCGGAGGTGTGTAAAACGATCGTGGAAACTGTGCGCTACAAACTGGAAAGCATGACTGGCGTTAAAGTACGCCGTGTGAATATCTCGGTGGAAGGTGTTCGCGTCTAATAATTCCGCAGGAGGAAAAACCTTTGTTACAGACAAAGATAATAGACGGTCTTCTGCTGCGCGATATGGTAATAGCCGGCGCGGCGATGCTGGATAAAAACCGTGATAAAGTGGACGCCCTGAACGTTTTTCCCGTTCCGGACGGCGATACCGGTACCAATATGTCGCTGACAATGGCGTCCGCGACCAAGGAACTGGGGCAAAAGGAATATTTAAACGCGGGCGAGGCGGCCGAGGCATTAGCTAAAGGCGCCTTGCGCGGCGCGCGCGGAAACAGCGGCGTGATTACCTCGCAGCTGTACCGCGGCTTTGCCCGTGCGCTGGAAGGCGTGGAGAAGATCACGCCCCAACAGTTTGCCCAGGCGTTGAAAACAGGCGCCGAAACGGCCTACAAGGCCATGATGAAGCCTAAAGAAGGTACGATCCTGACGGTTGCCCGTGTGATCGCCGAAGACGCAATGAGGCAGGCAGAAAAAGCGCCGGAAGATTACGAAGCGTTATTTGATGTGATCCTTACCACGGGCGAATCAATTCTGAAAAAAACACAGCAGATGCTTCCCGCGCTGACCCAAGCTGGCGTAATAGACGCAGGCGGACGCGGACTGCTGTACATTTATATGGGGTATGCGGCGGTTCTGAAGGGCGAGGCGATTCCTGAAGAGCATGCGGAGGAAATTAAAGAAGGCGAAACGGTCTTAACAGACGACCACGAAGCGATTTCGGAAATCAAATTCGCCTACTGTACCGATTTTTTAGTCCAAAATTTGTTTCCGGATATTGTGGATGAGGATATCGACCAGTTCCGCCGCCGCCTGAACCGCATTGGCGATTGCGTGCAGGTTACGGGTGACCTTTCGCAGGTGAAGGTTCACGCGCACACCAACAGCCCGGGCAAGGTGCTGGATTACGGCCTGTCGCTGGGCGAACTGGTAGACCTGAAAATAGAAAACATAGCGCAGCAGCGCCGCGATAAAGCCGCGAAGAACGCTCCTCAGGAAAAGCCGACGGAACCGCTGAAAGATTTTGGCATTGTAGCCGTATCGCTGGGCGAAGGCTTCAACCAAATCTTTAAGGACCTCGTGGTGGATCAGGTGGTCGAGGGCGGGCAGACGATGAACCCGAGCATTGAGGACATCGCCGAGGCTATTGCCAGGGTAAACGCCAGGTGCGTATTCGTTTTACCCAACAACGGCAACGTGATCCTCGCCGCCCAGCAGGCGGCCGAATTGACGGAAGACAAAAAAGTGATTGTGATTCCCACCAAGAATGTAGCCATGGGCATCGCAGCGGCGGTGTCTTTCCAGAGCGACGCCGACGCCGACGAAAACGCCAAGCGTATGGAAGAATCCGCTCAACGTGTTCGCACCGGCACCGTCACTTACGCCGTACGCGACAGCGAAATGGACGGGCTGCATATTAAACAGGGCGATATGATCGGCCTGTACAATGGGAAGATAGTGGTTACGGGTAACAACGTGCACGACGTTGCTTTCGATTTGATGAAGAAGATCGTGACCGAGGACGACGAGCTGATTACCGTATATTTCGGAAAAGACGTCGCTCAGGATGACGCGCAGAAACTTACCGACGAAATTGCCGACGAATTTGGCGATTGCGACGTGGAAATGCATGACGGCGGGCAGCCGTTGTATTATTATTTGATTTCGGTGGAATAAAATGGAGCTGAACGGCCTTCAGGGCGTCGGCAAAGCGAGACTAGCGGCATTGCACGCAGCGGGCATCGACTCGTTGCGTGATCTTTTATACGCCGTTCCCATTAAATACAAAGACTTGGGCGCGCCGGTGTGCGTGCGCGACGCGCGCGACGGGGAACGGCAAACTTTGGTACTGGAGCGCTCAGAGGAGCCGAAACTGTCGCGTTACGGCGGCCGCAGCCGAGTCACCTGCCTGCTTCGGGACGATACGGGCGAAATACAGTGTTTTTGGTTTAACCAGCCGTGGATGCGGGACGCGCTGCAAAAAAAACGGCATTTTATGCTTTTTGGCAAAGTGGATCGCTCCGGCCGCCGACCGAAACTGTTAAACCCTTCTATTGAGGATAAGCTGCGTATCGTGCCCGTGTACCGACCCATCGAGGGCATACCGCAAAAAACGCATGAGAACCTTGTGGCGCAGGCGCTTTGTTTCGTAACGGAAATTTGCCCTGAAACACTGCCGCAGAATTTGCTGGAGCATTATGCGCTCATGGGCGCCGCGGAGGCGATTTGCGCATTGCAAGCGCCGCAGAGCATGGCGCAGGCGTCGCAGGCCCAAAGACGTTTTGCATTTGAACAACTGTTGCTTTACCAGGTGGCCGTACGGGAAATGAAAGGCGTACGCCGCGAGGGGCACGCGCTGGAGATACCTGCGGGCGCGGAGAAAGCATATTGGTCCGCCATGCCCTTTACGCCGACAGGCGCGCAGAAACGCGCGCTGATGGAAGTGGCCGCCGATATGCGAAAACCCACGGCGATGGCGCGCATGGTACAGGGCGACGTGGGGTGTGGGAAAACCGCCATCGCGTTTGGAGCCATTCGCCTGTGTGCGCAAGCCGGCTACCAGGCCGCGTTGATGGCTCCCACCGAGATACTGGCGCGTCAGCACTTTGAAAGCGCGAAACGCATTCTGGAGCCTATGGGCGTTCGCTGCGGGCTGCTGTTGGGCGGTATGGCGGTGGGTGAAAAGCGCGCGGCTCTGGCGGCCATAGCCGCCGGTGAATGGCAGGCTGTGATCGGCACGCACGCGCTGATTGCCGAGCCTGTACGGTATACGCGCCTGGGGCTTTGCGTAACCGACGAGCAACACCGTTTCGGCGTGGAACAGCGTACGCGGCTGCTGCGCAAAGCCGGTGAAACACAGCCGGATCTGCTGGTAATGAGCGCTACGCCCATCCCGCGCACACTGGCGCTGGCGATGTTCGGAGATTTGGATGTGTCCGTAGTGGACGAGATGCCCCCCGGGCGGATGCCCGTTCGTACGCGCATTGTGCCTCAGGGAAAGCGCAAGGAGCTGTACCTGTTTGTTCGCAAGGAACTGGAAGCCGGAAGGCAGGCGTTTATCGTTTGCCCGCTGGTGGAGGAAGACGAGGCGGACGAGCAGCGCAAGGCCGTGGAAACGCATTTTGAGGCGTTGTGCCGCGGACCGCTCAAGGGTATTCCCGTGGGACTCACCCACGGCAGGCAGGCCTCTGCCGAAAAAGCCGCGGTGATGGAAGCGTTCACAAGCGGCAAGCTGCGCGCGCTGGTAGCAACCACGGTGATCGAGGTGGGCGTGAACGTGCCAAACGCCACGGTAATGGTGGTGGAAAACGCCGAGCGGTACGGCTTGGCGCAGCTGCACCAGCTGCGCGGCCGTGTGGGACGCGGTGCCGAAGAAAGCTGGTGCTTTCTGGTAGCGGAGGAAAACGAACGCCTGCGCGCGCTGGCGCACACCAACGACGGCTTTGAAGTGGCGAGGATCGATTTGGAAATGCGCGGCCCCGGGGAACTGCTGGGCACGCGCCAACATGGCGTGGCGCTGCTTCCTGGCGGGGTGGAACTGGGCAACCTGAAATTACTTACTGAGGCTTCCGCCTGCGCTGAAACGCTGTACGCGGATAACGCCGATGCGGAAACCCTGCAATCGCTGCGCGAGCGTGCGCTGGAAACGTATAATCGCGCGTTCAGGGAAAGCTCCGCAAGCTGAACGGTTGAAAACAGGCGGGGTTGGTTGTACAATAACGGCATGGGAGGCTGGTCAATGCATATCGTACTGGTTCACCCCGAGATTCCCCAAAACACGGGCAACATCGCGCGCACCTGCGCGGCTACGGGCATGACACTTCACCTGATCAAACCCCTTGGTTTTTCGCTGGAGGATAAATACCTGAAACGGGCGGGGCTGGATTACTGGAATATGATGGAATACCATGTGTACGATGGGTTTGAGCAACTGCTGGAAACCTATCCCAACGCATCCATGCACTTTCTAACCACCAAAGCGCCGCGCTGCTACACCGAGGTTGCTTACGAACCGCAGGATTTCCTGGTATTTGGCTGCGAAACGCGCGGGCTTCCGGACAGCCTGCTGCAAAAAGCGTACGACCGCTGCGTACGCCTACCGATGTTCGAGGGCGCGCGCAGTTTGAACCTTAGCAACTCCGTGGCCATCGTAGCCTACGAGGCTCTGCGCCAGCAGGGATTTATAAACCTGAAACAGGAAGGCAGCCTTACCGGCCGTGACGACGCGGCCGAACCGTGGATGGATTACGTATAAACCGCGTGATTTAAAAAGCAAAAAGGAGGGGCGCGTGTGAAAAAACGAAGCGACGTTATCCAGGACGCGCAGCCTTCCCAACCGTACGATACGGTGGACGAAAACGACGGCGCATCCTTTGAGGAAGATTCCCAGAACGGCTATGAAGATGACGCGTCCGAATATGAAGAAATAAACGATACACACCGCTTTCACATTGCGATGAACGTTTTTAACCTCATCAGCATTCTGGTGGGGTTGGCTATCATCTTGGTACTGGTGGCGGTGCTTGTAAGCCTGGCGACTTGGCTGCAGGGCGACGTGAGCCAAACGCTGACGCTGTTTACGGCGAATATTAAATAAATATCGGAAACGAGGGATGGCCATGCGCACCTCTTGGGCGCAGCTTTCGCAGGAAATTTCGGCTTGCGCCAACTGCGCGCTTTGCGAGGGCTGCATGCAGAAAGTGCCCGGACAGGGCGACCCCAATGCCGCGCTGATGCTCATCGGCGAAGGGCCGGGCCAACAGGAGGATAACCAGGGGCTCGCTTTCGTGGGCCCTGCCGGACAACTGCTTACAAAAATGCTGGCCGCTATCCAGCTTCCGCGCGAACGTGTGTATATTTGCAACATCGTCAAATGCCGCCCGCCGCAAAACCGCACGCCCCTTCCGGAAGAAATGGAGGCTTGCAGGACGCACCTCCTGGCGCAGTGGGCACTGGTGCAGCCGCGTGTGGTGCTGCTGTTGGGTGCCACCGCTGTGCAAGGCGTTCTGGGGGAAAGCTACCGAATCACCCGCTGCCACGGGCAATGGTACGAGCGCGGCGGCGTGCCGGTGCTGGCCACCTTTCATCCTTCGGCATTGCTTAGAGATGAAAGTAAAAAGCGCGACGCGTGGATGGATTTAAAAATCGTTCGGCAGAAGCTCATCGAGCTGGGCGCGTATCCGGACCTGTTAAAGGGGGAGCCGTGATGCAAGCCGATGAACTGCAGCGCTTCCGGGAGGAATGCGAAGCTGCTTTTACAAAAATTTGGGTAAACGAGCCTAAAACATTGGTTTTTGGTGAAGGCAAAGCGCCGGAGCCATTGCTGATGTTGATAGGCGAGGCACCTGGCGAACAGGAAACTGCCCAGCGTAGGCCATTCGTAGGCAAGGCCGGTAAAAACCTTAACGAGTTTTTAGCCGCGATAGGGCTTACCCGAAGCGAACTGTATATCTCCAACGTCGTCAAGTTCCGCCCCACGCGCGTCAGCGCCGCGGGGCGGACTGTAAATCGGCCGCCCGCGCGTGAGGAGATCGAACGATTTAAGCCTTGGCTGTACCGTGAAATTGCGCTGGTTCGCCCACGCGCGCTGGTTACGTTGGGCAACGTTGCGCTAAGCACGTTTTTCCCGAAGGGAACAACCGTGGGGCAGTGCCATGGAACGTGGCAACCCGCTGTGTTTACAACGCCCGAAGGGCAGGCGGTAACGCGGCCACTTTTCGCGCTGTACCACCCCGCGTCGGTCATTTATAACCGGTCGCTGGCATCGGTGTATCAAAATGATCTTATAACGCTTCGCGATACGCTGGCGGATTTCGGCAGCCAGACGGACGATTGAACACAAATAGAGCGGTTTTGGTTCGCGGTTGCGGGACAAAGCGGAAAAACCTGCTATGATCTGAACAGGACGGGAGGGATCAATATGCTGGATTTCCTAACGGCGAACATGGCAATCGTCATCTGCTTTATCATAGGCGTGGCGCTGCTGGTTGCGGAAGTGTTTATGCCGGGCTTTGGCGTGGCAGGCATTTCCGGCATCGTATTGGAAGTGGTCAGCATCGTGCTGACCTACCTGCGTTACGGCGGGCTGGCGGCGCTGGGTGTAGCGATTGTGGCGCTGGCGGTAATCGGAATATCCATTTCGGTTTCGCTGCGCTCGGCTACCAAAGGCAGGCTCTCCAAATCGGCGATCATTCTCAACGCCAGCGAAACATCCGACGCGGGCTATAACGCGACCGCCGATATGGACGTATTTCTGGGCAGAGAAGGGGAAACCGTGACCATCCTGCGGCCCACGGGCATGGCAGAGTTCGACGGTGTAAAGCTCAACGTGGTTGCCGACGGGGAATATATCCCCAAAGGTACGCAGGTACGTGTACAGCGCGTGGAAGGCGCGCGGGTTGTGGTGCGTCGCATCGCGCCCAAGGTGTAACGATACGCCTCAATGAACCTCATTCTTAAAAAGCTTGTACTTAAGGAGGAAATACCATGGTCGCTTCCTTGCTTGCATCCACTTATTCCACAACGTATATCGAACAGCCTCAAGTGTCCGTGATTCTATGGGTCGTCATCGTCGTGCTGGCAGTCGTCGCGCTGCTGACTGTTTTTCTCCGCTTCGTGCCGGTGGGCCTGTGGATCACCTCCATGGCCGCAGGCGTACATGTAAGCATCAGCTCGCTCATCGGCATGCGCCTGCGCCGCATCCAGCCTAAACGCCTGGTGGAACCGCTGATTCGTGCGCGAAAAGCCGGCCTGGAGGTCACGCTGCCCAAGCTGGAAACACACTATCTGGCTGGCGGCAACGTGGACCGCGTGATTAACGCGCTGATTGCCGCCCAACGTTCCAATATCGAAATGCCGTTTGAAAAGGCGAGCGCCATCGACCTGGCGGGCCGCGATGTGCTGCAGGCCGTGCAGATGAGCGTTACGCCTAAAGTGATTGAAACCCCTGTGGTCGCTGCTATCGCCAAGGACGGCATCGAGCTTCGCGCCAAGGCGCGCGTTACCGTGCGCACCAACATCGAACGGCTGGTGGGCGGCGCGGGCGAGGAAACGATCATCGCGCGCGTTGGCGAGGGTATCGTTACCACAGTAGGTTCTTCCGCAACGCACAAGCAGGTGCTGGAGAATCCCGACCTGATCAGCCAGACGGTGCTCAGCAAGGGCCTGGACGCGGGCACGGCCTATGAGATTCTCTCCATCGATATCGCGGATGTGGACGTGGGCCGAAACATTGGCGCGCAGCTTCAAATGGACCAGGCGGAGGCCGACCGCCATATTGCGCAGGCACGCGCGGAAGAGCGTCGCGCCATGGCGGTAGCGCGCGAGCAGGAAATGAAGGCTTCCGTACAGGAAATGCGCGCCCGCGTGGTAGAAGCCGAGGCCGAGGTACCCAAGGCGCTGGCGGCTGCTCTGCGTGAAGGCAGGATGGGCGCGATGGATTACTATCAAATGAAAAACATGATGGCGGATACCGATATGCGCGAAGGCATCGGTAAAGCGGCTACGCCGTCCGCGCCGCCCGCCGAAACCGGCAAACCCAATAAATAAAACCAAGCCGGAGGCCTTTACGGCTTCCGGCGCGTGAAGTGAGGTGAACGCAGTGGACGGGTTAATTCCCCTGTTGATCGTATATTTCATCGCGTACTATATTATTAAGCGCATCAAGGGTTTACAAGGCGTGAAGAACCCAAAGAGCGAACCCGTCCTCAGCGACGCTCCACAGCCCGCTTCCCCTAAAAAGCGCGGCGTGGGCGGTGAAAAGAAGGCTCCGGTAAAGCGCGACGTTATATCGCCCAAAGCGCCGGAAGCGCCCTACCAGCCGATACAGCCAACGCTGCTTCAAAACCACGAATACTTCGATTATACCGGCAGCATGGGCGCGCCGTCCGGTGAAGGGCAAGCCTCCACAGAAGGCGTGGCCTCGACGGAAGGCGGCGAGGTATTCAGCCCGGAAGTGCTTAATACTGCGAACTTGCAGTACGGAACTGAATTGGCGCCGGATGTGCTTCCGGAAAACTGGGACGGTGATACGATTGTGCGCGCCATGGTGATGCACGAGATATTCAACAGGCCGCACAGATGGAGTGGTAACCATGGATGATTTGAAAGTTTTACTGGCGGACGACGAAGAAGCCATGCGCAGCGTTATGCGTATGATCATCCGCAAGGTGGAGGGGTTTACCGTTGCGGGTGAGGCGGCGGACGGGGAAGAAGCCCTGGCCCAGGTGGAAAAGCTTTCACCGGACGTGGTGTTTCTGGATGTGGAAATGCCTAAGATCAACGGTATCGATTGCGCCCGGGCCATACAGGACATCAACCCGCGAACCATCATCATCTTCGCGACCGCGTTTGACGGTTATATGAGCGACGCCTTTGAAGTGTATGCGTTTGATTACCTGGTAAAGCCTTTTAAGGTGGAACGCGTGATTCAAACGCTGGAGCGCATTCGTGACCGCCGCGCGCCCCAGGAAAACGACGAAGAGGCGGAAGCGCCCAAGGCGCTGACCGCGAACCGTAAGCCTGTGGACGGACGGTTGATGCTGCGCAATCGCGACGGCGTGTGCTTTGTGGATTTAAACGACATCCTGCTGGTGCAGCGGGAGGAACGCGCCACGGTGCTATACACCAAGGACGATGGCCGCTTCGTTACCGGCGATTCGCTGGGGGAGATGGAGGAACGCCTTCCCAAAGATGTCTTTTTCCGCTGCCATAAAAGCTATATCGTCAATTTGAATCACATTCGGGATATTACTCCATACGGACGCTGGACATATGTGGTGCGCTTGAAGGACACCAAACACGACGCGTTAATCACTCACGATAAATATGAGGAATTGGAGCAAATGTTTCGGTAAACCAAAAGCCCGCCGGCAGACAGCCGGCGGGCTTTTCGATTATTACTAAGCAAGTGCGCTTAACAGAACTTGCTCAACGGCTTTTTTGGTACAAGCGCCCTCGTGCACCTTTTTACCGTCTACGTAGAACGTGGGGACGAACCAGTAATCGTAACGGTCGGCGGTTTCCGGGTCGCGGTGTTCGTCGATCCGTTCAATCTCAAGGTTTGCAAGCTCGGGATGCTCGTTTTTTACCTCGCTTATCCACCGCTCTGCCGCAGCGCAATAGGGACAGCCGGCAAAATGGAACATCAGAACTTTTTTCATCAAGATTCCTCCTTTAAGGGGTTTGCGAATGGGGTTTCCAGCACAGGCAGGTACCGCAGGGTCCCTTGCACGCGTGTACTATGGAAAAGAATCAGTTTATTCGCGTCAAACGCGAGGGGTGCCAGTTCCTGCGATAAAGTGCCGACCGTGAGGTCGGCCTTTCTGGCCAGGGTGATGTGCGGTGCCAGGGGTTTATTGT
>JADGQP010000160.1 GCA_017881705.1 Christensenellaceae bacterium | reverse complement strand
GCAAACTGGCCTTTGTGGGCGACGGTGTAAACGACGCACCGGTGCTGACGCGCGCGGACGTGGGCGTTGCGATGGGTGCGCTGGGCAGCGACGCCGCCGTGGAAGCGGCCGACGTGGTGCTGATGGACGACGATCCGCGTAAGATGCCTTTGGCCATAAGTATCGCGCGGCGCACACTCCAGATTGCGCGGCAGAATATCACCTTCGCGCTGGCCGTAAAGCTGGGCGTACTGCTTTTGATTGCGATAGGCCTTGCGAACATGTGGTTTGCGGTGTTTGCCGATGTTGGCGTAAGCCTGCTGGCAATCCTGAACGCTACCCGCGCACTGCGGATTCCCAAATTGCCTGCTGCCGAATAAGCAACCGAACGAAAAAAGCGCCGGAACGATTCCGGCGCTTTTTATATTTGGAATCTTACCACTAGTTTTTACAACTACAGCATGCCATGCTGGGGCACGCGGCGCAGCCGCCCTCGCCTGTTTCGCGTAAAGCCGCGGGCATGGCTTCGCCGACGGCTCGCATGGCGAGGATCATCTCGTCGCAGGGGATGGGGCAGCTCAGGGCGGATAGCGCCATTTGCGCGGCAATCATCGCCTGCGACGAACCGGCGGCATTGCGGTAAACGCAGGGGATTTCCACCAACCCCTGCACGGGATCGCATACCAGCCCAAGCGTGTTCATCAGCGCGAAGGCGCACGCGTCCGCCGCCTGGCTGGGTGTGCCGCTGTACAGTTCCGTAAGCGCAGCGGCTGCCATACCGGCAGCCGAGCCGCACTCCGCCTGGCAGCCGCCTTCCGCACCGCTTACCGTAGCCTGCAGGGCGATCGCGCGGCCCACGGCTGCCGCCGTAAACAGCGCCAGCACCAACTCATCGTCCGAAAATCCATCCTTTTCCTGCGCGCAAAGTAATACCGCTGGCAGGATGCCGCAGCTGCCCGCCGTAGGCGCGGCAACAATTTTTCCCATACAGGCGTTGCTTTCGGCAATCGCCAGCGCGTACGCGCCTGCTTTTCCAAGGATGCCGAAGCGGTCGCTGTGCTCCGCGGCGAGCATCCGCGCTGCTTGCCCGCCCACGCGGCCGGATACCGAGCGCAGTTCGGGGTTAAATCCATCGCGGGCGCTTTGGCGCATCACGTTAAGCGCTCCCAGCATTCTTGCGCGCGCCGTATCCTCTGTGGTGCCGTCCTCGCGCGCCTGCCAGCGTAAGGCGGCTTTGCCGATACTGCCGCAAACCTTGGCGGCGTCGAGGATTTCGTTTATCGTTTGCATGGCGTGCTCCCCTCGTGTTCTGTGCCGTTCTGGGTTTGGCCGCTGTGTGCGGGCAGGTAGGCAACGTGATAAACGTCCTGCAGGGCGGACAGGCGCTCAATCAGTTGTTTGTCCGCCATGCCGTCCAGCTCCAGCGTCACCATCGCCTCGCCGCCGGCCGAGCGGCGGGAAACGCGCATGGCGGCGATATTCAGGCAACTGGCGGCGATTTCTCCGCTGATTTTGGCGATCATGCCCGCGGTATCCCGATAGGTGAGCACAAGTGTGTTCACATGCCCGGTAATGCAGGTTTCCAACCCGTCCACCGATTGTACCACGATCTCGCCGCCCCCCACGGAAGCCGCCTGCAGGCTAAGCGACCGACCTTCGTCGTTGGTAAGCTCCATCACGACTGTGTTGGGGTGGGCATTGTGAAGTTTCGCGTTTACAAAGCGAACGGTCAACCCTGCCTGTTTGGCGCAGGTCAGGCTGTCCCGCAAGCGCGGATCGTCCACGTCCATGCCTAACAGTCCGCCTACAAGCGCGCGGTCGGTGCCGTGCCCCAGATATGTTTTTTGAAACGAACCCCACAGCCCGATGGTCGCGTCCACAGGCTTGCCGCTCAACAGCATCCGCGCCAGCTTGCCGATACGCGCCGCTCCTGCCGTGTGGGAAGAACTTGGGCCTATCATCACCGGCCCGATCAGATCGAACATATCCATTTATTTACGCCTCCGACCCGGGCTTATCCACCCAGGCGATATACAATTCTTCCTCGGCCAGGCGGCGAATCCGCCCGTCCGTCGCAAGCAGAAGCTCATTCCATACCCGCTGCGCGTCCGTCTGCCGGCATAACACGGCAAAACGCACCGCTTCCTCAAAAACAGGGGTTTCCAGTCGCGCCGGTAGCTCTTTAAGCGCATGCTGCGTTTTGTCCCACAGGGGATAGTCGACCTCCAGCTGCCATTGATACGTAGGCGACATTTCGCATACGCCCGCGGCGGCGACCGCCAGCGCGCAGGTGTGGCTGTACGCGCGCGTCAGCCCGCCCGTGCCCAGCAAAACACCGCCGAAATAGCGGGTGACAACCACGGCGCAGTCTACCGTTCCGCGCGCCTGAAGCACGTTCATCATCGGCAATCCGGCGGTTCCGCCGGGTTCTCCGTCGTCGCTGTAGCGCATCACGCCCGCGTTGGAGCCGATTACATAGGCAAAACAGTTATGGTTTGCGGTTCGGTGCTCCCTGCGCACGTTTTCCAGAAAAGCCAGCGCTGCTTCCTCCGACGAAACGGGCGCGGCGTGCCCGATGAACCGGCTTTTCTGAATCACGTATTCTGCGCTCGCGTCGGCAAGAAGAGTCCGGTAGGTTTTCATTGGGCAACCTCCCCCTGTTTCTCGCGCTTATTATAACCTTTTCGCCGCGTCGTTACAACGTGCAAGGCAGGCATACCGCCGTTTTTGGGAGGGTTGATGG
>JADGQP010000159.1 GCA_017881705.1 Christensenellaceae bacterium | reverse complement strand
CGTGAAAGCGGTGCTAAGGCGAAGCAGCGCGGAAAACGCAAACGCCGATGTCGACGACACGCTCAGCTTTACACAGCTGACCGTGAGCCTCGCGCGCTACGAGGTCACGTTTGAGGGTAAACCTGTGGATATGCCGCCCAAGGAATTGGAAGTGCTGTATTTCCTCGCTTCGCACCCCAACATGGTGTTTACCCGCGAACAGTTGCTGGAGCGTGTGTGGGGTTTCGATTTCTTCGGGGACAGCCGTACGGTGGACGTACACATCAAGCGCCTGAGGGAAAAGCTGATCGGCTGCGAACAGTACGGCTGGGAGATCCACACGGTGTGGCGCGTGGGTTACAAATTTGAAACTAAGCAGGCGTAAGGCCGAACGGGTATAAACCAACGGGAGGGTACGATGTTTCACAGCATGTTCTCGCGCCTGTTTTCGATGCTGCTGCTGATTATCCTGGTTGTGGTATTCGTAGGCGCGGGTTTTTCCATCATCACCATCCGCAACAACATGATTGCCAGCCGGATGGACAGCCTTTTAGTACAGGCGCGGGAGATTGCTTTCCTAGCCAGCCGAGTTGGAGATTCGACGCTCAGCGATTATTTCGGCATGGACACTTCTACCGAAACCTACCTGCAATGGAAAGCCGCCAGCGTGTATGAGGATTTCGGCGCGTATATCCTGATTGTGGACCGCAACGGCAGTGTGAAGGATAACATGAATACCGCCATCCAGAGCCACCCGGATGCCGTGGAAGATCTGACTTCCTCGGACGTCACGGATACCCTGCATGAAGTGCTGACCGGCAAAGAAGTGGAAACCCGCATCACCAACGCCGCCAACGGCACGGTATTCACCGTGGCGGTGCCGTGGGTGCAGAACAATTCTGTGCTGGGCGCGGTGTTCATACACACCAGCGCACAGGTTATCGAAGCAGAATACCGCGGTGTCGTCTGGCAGATTATCGGCGGCTTTTCCATCGCCGCGCTGGTGGCGGCAGCCTGCGCGCTGCTGTATACCCGCAGCATCGTAAGACCGCTGACCGTGATTACCCGCGCCTCGGAGGATATGAGCCGCGGCAATTTCGCTACGCGCGCGGCCGTAACCGGGGTAAACGAGGTGCGCCAGCTCGCGGGCGCGTTTAACGTGATGGCGGATAAGCTGGCGCAGGTGGAGGAGAGCCGACGGGAGTTCGTAGCCAACGTAAGCCATGAACTGCGCTCGCCCGTAACCGGCATCCACGGGTTTGTGGAAGGCATGCTGGACGGCACCATCCCGCTCGAGGCGCGCGACCATTACCTGCAAGTGGTCAGCGACGAAACCAACCGGCTCAAGAAGCTGATTGCTGACCTGCTGGAGCTGAGCCGTATGGACAAAGGCGCGGTGCAGCTGAATTTTACCAGTTTTGACGTAAACGAAACCATCCGCCGTGCGCTGATCGCCCGCATGAACGATATTGATCGGCGGGGCATCACGTTGCAGTTGGATTTTCAATCTGAGCCTTGTATTGCGCGCGCCGACCAGGACCGGGTCGCTCAGGTGGTATATAACCTCTTGGACAACGCGCTGAAGTTTATCAACGATCACGGGAACTTGACAATCCGCACCGCTGTAGTGCATGATAAGGTATCCGTAATCGTCGCCAACGACGGCGCGCCTATCCTGCCGGAGGACAGGCCGCATATCTTCGAGCGGTTCTATAAGGCGGACAAAGCGCATACCGTGGGCAAGGGCTCCGGCACGGGCCTTGGGTTGAGCATCAGTCAGCGTATCATACAGCAGCATGGGCAGACGATCCGGCTGCTGCCCACGGAAACCGGCGCCGCGTTTGAATTTACCCTGGAAACGGGCGTAAAGCCCATGCCTTTGGGCGAGGGCAGCGAACCGAGGGAAGAGGACGAGCCGGAAAAGGAGTAATTGCGTCATGGAGCGGCATATCTTTTTGATCGGCATGCCCGGAAGCGGCAAGAGCGCCCTGGGTAGGCGCGTGGCGCTGAAACTGCAGACGCCGTATCTGGATACCGACGCTTACCTGTCGGAACTCACCGGTATGAATACGGCGCAGATCTATACCAAGTACGGCGAAACCGCTTTCCGGGACGGGGAAACGCGCCTGCTGCAAAATCTGATTACCGCCACGCCCGGTATCATCTCCACGGGCGGGGGCACGGCGCTGAGGGAAGAAAACCGCAGGCTCATGCGCGCGCACGGATATGTGGTGCTGATCGACCGCCCGATCGACGATATTCTGTTGGACATCCGCGCCGAAAAGAGACCGCTGCTGGCCCAGATGGGGCGCGAGGAAATCGAGCAGCTTTACGAGGAACGTATGCCCGTATACCGCGGCGTTGCCGATGTGGTGCTGGATAACGGCAACGGCTTCCACAACGGCCTCGCGGCGCTGGAAAGCGTGGCGCGCAGGTTGGGGGCGCACAGCGCACAGCCGCCGCAGACGAAGCCCGAGTAGGCGCGTAAAGCCCCGGCCGGATGATAAAATGAACATAAGAAAAACAATATCCCCCGCGAGCCGATATCCGGCCCGCGGGGGTTCGTTCATAGGGTAATCATAGATTATCGTACACGCAGGAGATAAAGCGTCAGTTCAGCGCGATCTTCAGCGTTTCCAAATTATCGGTTAAATAATCCACCACGGTTTTTCCGGCGGCAAACTCATCGGCGGTAACGTTGTGGCAGGCGTAGAAGATATGCGTCGGAACGCCTGTGGCCTCGCTGATGGTATCGGCCAGCGTATGTGTGGACAGCTCGGGATACAGGATCAGCGGCACCTGATCCTGTTCCACTTTGTTGATTAAGAAGGCTACGGTCTGCGCGCTAGGCTCGGTTTCCGCGGAGCAGCCGGGGAAAGCGGCGTAATAGGTAAGCCCGTATTCTTTGGTAAAATAACGCTGCGCGAAACGGTCGCCGAAGATCAACTCGGTACGTTTGGCGGTGGATACCACCTGGCGGAAAGCCGCGTCCAGCGACTGGAGCTTGGCGGTATATGCCTGGGCATTGGCGCGGAAAGCGTCAGCGTGTGCCGTGTCCAGCGCGCACATTTCCTCGCTGATGACGTTGACCATAGCGATGGCGTTCACCGGCGACGTCCATACGTGCTCGTCCATTTCCGGGCTGGCGTTTGCATCCGCTGTTGGCTCGGCTTCCATGCCCTGCACGTGCTCTTCCTGTACGGTAGGTACCATGTCCGTGAGCTTCAGAGCTTTCACTTTGCTGTCCGGCATGGAGGCGAGGATGTCCGTTACCCACGCGTCGGACTCGCCGCCCACGTAAATAAACAGGTCGGCGTTGCGGATGCTGATGATATCCTGCGGGGTGGGTTCGTAGGTGTGCGCTTCCGCGCCAGGCTTTAGCAGCATCGTCAGTGCGACCGCGCCGGTATCGCCGGCCACGGCGCGTACGAAATCGTATTGGGGAAAGATCGTGGCGACGATGCTGAGAGTCGGCGTGCTCTCAGCGGCGGCGGGCATTAACGGCGTTAGCGACAGTATCAATAGGCAGGCAAGCAACAGGGATATCCTTTTTTTCATGGCGGTACCTCCAAAGCAGGTTGGTTGGGCGTTTCGGTTTCAGGACTTAGCTGCGTCCCGCGGCGTCCCGAAAACCAGGCGGACCGTTACGCTTCATTCTCAACTTATGGCGGCGTTACCGACAACCAAATTAAAAATGAATATCGTTTTCATATTATAAAAGCGATATGCTGATTTGTCAAGTCCTTATTGCGAAGAAACCGCAAAAAGAGAACCCCCGCGGGTGGAAGCCGTGGGGTGACGCAGGAAACATGCCTTACGGGCGTTTACAATGCAGTAGTTACGGATGAGCACGCCTTTGGGCTTGTCGCGTCGTAGGCGGCGAACCACAGCGGAAGGGAGCATACGTAGGGCAGCGCGTAACGCAGGTAGGCCACCGGCGTAAAAAGACACATAAACGCTGTGACAGCGGAGGGAATCAACGCCCACAACGCCTTTTTCCGATCGTTTAGAACGCACAGGTACGCCATCATCACAAGTATATTTGCACCAAAGCCCATGGTGGCGAACCAGCCGAGAACAGGCAGCTTTTCAAAGCTGAAATACCATTGGGTCAGCGCGCGCTGGGCCGCGTTGAGGCCGGTGATGGCCGATGCGTCGTACATCTTCATGTCGTTGAAAGAGTAGGGATAGACCGTGGGGGATAACGCGCCGTCGGTAAGGCTTACATACATGGCGCGGTTAAATTGAAGGTCAAACAGCACGCCGTTCAGGTTCACCGCCGCGTCCAGATAATCCATGGGGTAGCGGATCATCTGCTGCAGCCATACGCGGAAATACCCGGCCATGTCGGCGGCGGTCGCGGTGGAACGGAAGGTATCCTTTACGGCATCGGCGTACCAGGGGTTGTAATTATCGCCGATTACGTTATACTCGAGCACGCGGTCGATTACGGATTTCTCATCGGCAGGCAGGTCGCCGTCGTGCAGTTTCACCACGCGCGCGGTCTGCTCAAAAGGCAGGGAATACACATCGTACAACGTAACCTGCTTTACATTAAGCGCCCGCAGCAGCGCCGCATTGCCGCCCGCGCCCACAAGCACCGTAACAAGCGCCGCTATCGCTACGCGGCCGAACCAACGGCGATTGCCCGCGCGCCGCAGCGCCGATACCGCCATAACCAGAAAAATCACGGTCACAATGGCCGCGCCATTGTAGCGTGTAAGCCACAGCAGGGAAAAATCCGCGCACAGGGCGACGAGGTTCTTCTTTTTTTCAAAAAAGGCGAATCCCTCTGCCGCGAAGTTTAACAGCAGAACGCCCGCCCACAGGCAGAGAATCAGGAATTGCGTATCTTTGCAAATCACGGTGGCCCACCCCGCGTAACAGGGCGAAACCGTGTATAAAAACATCGCGCCAAAACGTATCCATGGATTCACACCCAGACGTTTCATTACCGTAAGGGAATAGGCGAGCACCCAAAGAAAAGCAGCCGCCTGTATCAGCATAAAAAGGAAATAAGCGAGGTTCACATTGCCGATGGCGAGCCCCAGCTTTGCCATCAGCCCATATAGCAACGTACCCAGCGGCGGGTGGTTGGACAGACGCGCGTATTCGCCCAGATATTGCTTAATTTGCTGGTAGGTATCCCACATCAGCACACCCGGGTATTTGAGTATGATCTGGAGCAGCCAGGGAATGGAAAGCCACAGGAAAATCTTGCGTCCCGTTTGCCGCTCCATCCAGCCTGTTAATCCCGCGCCGCGGCTGTTAGGAGCGGCATTGATCAGCGTGTTCAGCCCGCGCAGCCCCGCGAGGAAAAACAGGAACAGGCCTGCCCAATACAGCGTCGCCTTGAACGCCTGAAAGGCGTTGGCGTAAAGCAGCGAAACGCTCCCGCCCGCGCGCACGGCGCGTTCCAGCAGCATCAGGCCGCTCAGCAGCGCGCACAGCAGGCTTTCGCCCACACCCGCGCGCGCCGGTTTGCGAAACAGGAAGCGCGCGCACAGCCAAAGCGCAACGCAAAACACGGCGGCCAGCGATAGGCTGTCCGCCGTAATGGCGGCGGAGGTTCGTGCGATTGCCTGGTAGCAGGCGTCCCAGAAGCCAACCGCGTCCGGCAGCGCTTTTTTCTGCACGGCCAAATCCAGCCCGGGGGCGATCG
>JADGQP010000015.1 GCA_017881705.1 Christensenellaceae bacterium | reverse complement strand
TCCGCAATGGAAGGAACTGCCTGATCGGCTGAAAAATGAAAAGTGCGTCGCTGTGTCCGGCCTCAGCGAGGGCGAGCGGCCCTTTTTTGCCGCCGCGCTCGCGCACCGCACCGGCCGCCCCGTGCTGCTGGTTTCCCCCACGGAACTGACCGCCCAGAAACAGGCGCAAGATATCGCCAGGCTTATGGGCGGCGGCGCCGCCATGCTCCCCACGCGGGATGTGCAGTTCAGCCGCGCCGCTGCCAGCCAGGAAAGCACCTGGCAGCGGCTTGGCGTGCTTGAGGAGGCCGCGCACGGCCGCCTGCGCGTGCTTTGCGTTTCCGCCGAAAGCACGCTGGATCGCTGTTGCCCCGCAAAGCGCTTCCGCGAGGCTTGCGTGAACCTTGTTGAAGGCGCGTCGCTCTCCCCCGTGGCGTTGATCGACCGGCTGGTTCAAAGCGGGTACGAGCGTGTGCCGATGGTAGAAGGGAAAGGCCAATGCGCCCTGCGCGGCGACATTTTGGACGTGTTTCCCCCCAATGAAACCGACGCGCTGCGCATCGAGTTTTTCGGCGACGAGGTGGATACCATCCGCCGGTTCGATTGCATCAGCCAGCGCAGCATCATACGTATCAAAACCACGCGGCTTGGCCCCGCAACCGAGTGTATTCCCGAAAACGCGGATGCCGCAGCCGACCGGCTGGAAACGGCGCTGCGTTCCACTTCCCCGCAAAACGCGCCAACTTCCGGCGGTGTTTCCACACCGTCGACTTCGGGCTTTTCCCAGACAGATACATTTTTAGCCGAGCTGGACGCGCTGGACGATGCGACCGACGCGCAAATGGAGATGGCCGCCACCGCGCTGATAGACGCGGGTAAACACCCGTCCGCCGCGACCGTTTCCGCGGGTGAGCTGAGCGCGCGCCAGGAACGCGAGGCGCTACTGAAGCGGCATATGGACGATGTGCAGCGCGTACGCGACGGGCACCCCATCCGCACCGCGCCCATGTGGATGAACGTTCTGTGCGCGGACGCACAGCCGATATCGGACTATCTGAACCAGCCCATCGTGGTTGTGGATCAGCCCGACCAGCTGCAAAACCGCGTGAAAGCCAAACGCGACGCTTACGAGGAAGAATGGCAGGAAGCCGAGCGCCGCGGTGACGGGTTTGCCGCGCAGCGGGAGCTGCTGTTGACCTATGACGATCTGCTTGCCGCGTTCGCAAGCCTTCCCGTACTGGCGCTGAGCGACCTTACACGCGGGCTGGGGCAGCTTAAGCCGCAAAGTGTTGTCACTTTTCAAAGCGAGCCGGTGATGCCCTACCAGAGCCGCCTGGAACCGCTTTGCAAGGATATTGTGCAATGGAAACAGCAGGGCATGGCCATTGTATTGCTGACCGGCGGCGAGGCGCGCGGCCGCCGGCTGCTGCGCGCGCTATCGGAGCAGGGAATGCCCGCCACGTACGCCGATACGCTCGACGGCAACCTGATCCTGGGCGAAGTGGTACTGCTGCCCGTAACGGTGAGCAAGGGTTTTAAAAACCCCGAAGCGAAACTCTGCCTGATCGCCGATAACGATTTGTTCGGCACCAGTTACCAGCGCGCTAAAAAACGACAGCACGCGGGCGAGCGCATCGCGTCGTTCACCGATTTGAAGGTGGGCGACTACGTGGTGCACGACATCCACGGCGTGGGCATTTTCGATGGCGTGGTGCAGCTGAGCACCGAAAACGTTACGCGGGATTATCTGCTGATTCGTTACCTGGGCAACGATAAGCTCTACGTGCCGACCGACCAGTTCGACCGCGTGCAAAAATTCATCGGTGCGGAACATAACGCGCCCAAGCTCAACCGTCTGGGCGGCGGCGAGTGGGAACGGCAGAAGGCTAAAACGAAGGCGGGGCTTAAAAAGCTGGCTTTCGACCTCGCGGCGCTTTACGCCGCGCGCCAAGCCGCCAAAGGGTACGCTTTCAGCCGCGAAACGCCGTGGCAGCGAGAGTTTGAAGATATGTTCCCCTACGAGCTGACAGCCGACCAGCAGCAATGCGTGGAGCAGATTTTCGCCGATATGGAAAGCCCGCGCAACATGGATCGCCTGCTTTGCGGGGACGTGGGCTACGGCAAAACCGAGGTGGCGCTGCGGGCGGCGTTCAAGGCGATGCTGGACGGCAAACAGGTGGCCATTCTCGCGCCTACGACCATCCTGGTGCAGCAGCACCTGAACACCGTTAAAAAGCGCTTCGCTGGTTTTCCCGTCACGTTCGATATGCTCAGCCGTTTCCGCAGCCCCAAAGAGCAAAAGGAGATTCTTCAAAGGCTTCGGGAAGGGAAGATCGACCTGCTCATCGGCACACACCGCATGCTTGCCAAAGATGTGCAGTTTCGCAACCTCGGCCTGTTAATTGTGGATGAGGAACAGCGTTTCGGCGTAAACCACAAGGAAACCATCAAGCACATGAAAACCTCGGTGGACGTGCTCACGCTTTCAGCCACGCCCATCCCCCGCACGCTGCACATGAGCATGGTGGGTATCCGCGATATGAGCGTTCTGGAAACGCCGCCGGAAGAACGGATGCCGGTAAAAACCTTTGTGACGCCCTATGACGAGGCCATCGTCGCAGAAGCAATCCGTAGGGAGCTTGCCCGCGGCGGGCAGGTGTATTTTGTTTACAACCGCGTGCGCACCATCGAGCAGATGTACTCACGCCTCAAAGCGTTGGTGCCGGAGGCGCGCATCGGCGTGGCGCACGGCCAGATGCGTGAGAACTCGCTGGAGGACGTGATGCTGGACTTTTACGCCGGCGCGTTCGACGTGCTGCTTTGCACCACCATCATCGAAAGCGGGCTGGATGTGCCCGAAGCCAATACGCTCATCGTGTTTGACGCGGACCGTTTCGGCCTAAGCCAGCTTTACCAGATTCGCGGCCGGGTAGGCCGCAGTAACCGGCAGGCGTACGCATATTTCACCATCCGGCGCGACAAGCTGCTAAGCGAAACCGCCGAAAAGCGCCTGACCGCCATACGGGAGTTCACCGAGTTCGGCGCGGGTTACCGAATCGCCATGCGCGATTTGGAAATCCGGGGCGCGGGCGACGTGCTTGGCCCCGAGCAGCACGGGCACCTCAGCGCCGTGGGTTACGATATGTATGTGAAGCTGATTGAACAGGCCGTGGGCGAAGCACAGGGGCAGGAGGAAACGCCGGAGCTGGACACGCGCGTGGAACTTGCCGTGGACGCGTACCTGCCCGCGGATTTCGTTCCGGACGAGAAGATGCGCATCGAGATTTACAAGCGTATCGCCATGATTGAGGATGAAACCAGCAAGCTGGATATTCAGGAAGAATTGGTGGACCGCTTCGGCGACATCCCCAAGCCTGTGGATAACCTGATCGCCATTGCCCAACTGCGCGCCGTAACCCGTTTGCTGGGCGTTACCCACCTGTTCCTGCGCGCGGACGGCATGCATCTGCGTCTGGACGAGAAGTTTCTTCCCGACCCGATGGCGCTGTTTTCCGCAGTTTCGCAAACCGATCCACGCATCGTGTTTACCCTGCGTCAGCCGCCGGAAATGCTTTTGCGCCAGCCCAACATGACCCCGGAGGCAGCGCTTGCGCTGGGCACGGAATTGCTGACGAAGGTGCACGCGCGCGTTCGGGAGATTGTCGAGCAGAAAAAACAGACCGCGCCGGTTCACGAATAAGTTTAACGGCGTTAGCCTATCGAAATAAAAAGGCGAGCCACCCGCGGGCTCGCCTTTTTGCGATCAATCCGTTGTTGCGGCTTCCCGCCGCGCAATTACCTTTTCTTCCTCAAGCGGCGAAACCCATTTATGAAAGCATCGGGTTCAAACAGTCAGGTACCAATACACGCCGTAGCGATCCACCACCTCGGCGCAGCAATCGCTCCAGGGCAGTTTCCCCAGCGGCAGCATCACCGTGCCGCTTGCCGACAATGCGCTAAACGCCTTGCGTACGCCATCGGCTGTGTCGAAGGTTAGCCCATAGCTCATCGTGGGGCGCGCGGTTTTCAGGTCGGAAGAAAGCATCATTCGCACGAACGGCTCGTTTTCACATTCGCTGACAGCGAAAACCTCCTGCCCGTCCTTTTCAAGTGAAGCGTGCAGATAGGAGCCGTCCGCGTTTTTTTCGTGATAGCCAAGCGACAGCCCGAACGCTTCCCGGTAAAAATCTACCGCTTCGGCCGTGTTGCGGATATAAAGCGTTGCGCCTAATTTCATAGCATTTCCCCCTCGTTTGCGGCTTGTTATCCATCACAGCGCCGCATAGGCTCTCAAAAAGTGGCGCGGGCCGACGTGTTACGCGTCGGCCCGCGCCGGTGGGAGTGTGTGGAATCGTTGCGTTATTTCTTCTGGCCGTAGTAGGCGTTTGGGCCATGCTTGCGCTGGTAATGCTTTTCCTTCAGGTAGTCCGGCATATCCTCGTGCGTCTGGGCTGTCGGAAGAGCTTCCACGTGCCAGGCCATCATGGCGACTTCCTCCAGCACCACGGCGTTATGCACGGCTTCCAGGGCGTTCTTACCCCAGGCGAAAGGCCCGTGGTTACGCACCAGCACGCAGGGCACGGCTTTAGGGTCCAAATGCTCCTGCTCGAAGTGCGCGGCGATCACCCTGCCGGTTTCCAGTTCGTAGGCGCGTTCCACCTCGTCTTTGGTAAGCGAGCGGGTAATGGGCACGGGGCCGTAGATATAATCCGCGTGCGTGGTGCCGTAGGGCGGAATCTCCCGGCCGGCCTGCGCCCAGATGGTTGCCCAGCGGCTGTGCGTGTGCACAATACCGCCAACGTTCGTAAAGCGATTGTACAGTTCCATGTGCGTGGGCGTGTCGCTGGAAGGGTTCATTTTCCCTTCCACCTGGTTGCCGTGCAGATCCATAACCACCATATCATCCGGCGTAAGTTCCTCGTAGGGTACTCCGGACGGTTTAATGACGAACAGCCCCTTTTCGCGGTCCACGCCGGATACGTTGCCCCACGTGAACGTAACCAGATGGTGCGCAGGCAACAGCATATTGGCATCGTAAACGGCTTTTTTCAAAATCTCCAGCATGTGCTTCCTCCTGTGTCGGCGCGGGCGGGTTTCCCCGCCTGATCCGACGGTTATGCCTGCCCTTTAATGGCTTTCAGGCGCTTCATCACATCGTTGGCGCCGCGGCCGAAATAATCGTGCAGCACACGGTACTCCGCAAACAGCTTATCGTACATTTTCGCGTTTTCGGGAATGGGATGATACACCGTGTCCTTCACCTTGCCCATGTCGCGCGCGGCGGTGAACACATCGTCGTAACCGCCCGCGGCTTTGCCGGCGGCCACGGCTGCGAAAATGGCGCTGCCCAGCGCGGGTCCCTGCGCGCTGCCCGCGATTTTAATATCCATGTTCAGCACGTCCGCGTAGATCTGCATCATCATCGGGTTTTTCTGGCTGATGCCGCCACTGGCAAAAAACGCTTCCACCGCCACGCCGTGCTCGCGGTAGTTTTCAATGATCATACGCGTACCATACGCCGTGGCTTCCATCAGCGCGCGGTACATATCCTCCGGTTTGGTTTGCAGCGTCATACCCAGCATCAGGCCGGTCAGATCCACATCCACCAGCACACTGCGGTTGCCGTTCCACCAATCCAGCGCCACCAGCCCATGCTCGCCCACCTTTTGTTTCGCGGCCAGTTCCGTAAGGTACTGGTGCGCGTTCAGGCCTTTGGCTTTGGCGACCTCGTGGTACGCGGCGGGGCAGCAGTTATCCACAAACCAGGCGAAATGGTCACCCACGCAGCTCTGACCCGCCTCGTAGCCCGCGAATCCCGGCATAATCCCATCCTGAACCACACCGCACATGCCGGGCACCTGGTGTTCCTGGGTGCCCATCATCATGTGGCAGGTGGAAGTGCCGATAATCGCCAGCATTTTACCGGGCGCATCAATACCCACGGCAGGCACGCATACATGCGCGTCCACGTTGCCGATGGATACCGCGGTGCCGGCTTTTAAGCCCAATTTAGCCGCCATCGCCTGTGTAAGCCCGCCCGCCTTGAGGCCGAGTGACGTTACGGGGCAGGAGAGTTTCTCGGCGATCACGTTTTCCATACGCGGATCCAGCGCTTTAAAAAACGCCTTGTCCGGGTAGCCGGTGGTTTTATTGTACATGGCTTTATAGCCCGCACAGCAGGAGTTGCGGGTCTGCACGCCGGTGAGCTGCCAAACAATCCAGTCCGCGGCTTCCACAAAGTCGTCCATCGCGGCGTACACCTCGGGCGCCTCGTCTAAAATCTGCCACAGTTTGGGGAAAAGCCACTCGCTGCTGATTTTTCCGCCGTAGTTTTGCAGCCACTTCTCCCCGCGAGCGGCGGCGATTTCGTTCAGTTTGTTCGCCTTGTCCTGCGCGGCGTGGTGTTTCCACAGTTTCACGTAGGCGTGGGGGTTTTGCGCAAATTCCGGCAATTCGCAAAGCGGGGTACCGTCGTGCTTCACCGGCAGCACCGTGCAGGCGGTAAAGTCCGTGCCCAGGCCGATCACATCCTCGGCCTTCACGCCGGATTGTTTCATCGCCTCGGGAATCGTATGGGTAAGCACATCCACATAGTCCTGCGGATATTGCAGCGCCCAATCCTGCCCAAGTTTTTTACCGCAGGGCAACTGTGTATCCATTACCGCGTGCGGATATTCATATACGGCGGAAGCGACTTCCCTGCCGGTGCCAACCTCGACCACTACGGCGCGGCCGCTGAGCGTGCCATAATCGATGCCGATGGTATACTTACTCATAAAAAACAACCTCCTACTTACGATTCAGGCTTTGGCCCGAAGTTGTACGTACCAAAGATAGGGGTATCATAGCACAACTTTAGCCCGGTGGCAAGCGCCGGGCTGTTGAATTTTATCGAAAAAGTGCGCTTCCCTGATTACCAGGCCATTCAGCGCACGCTGTCGCGTTCCACCAGTTTCCAGGGCAGCACGGTGCTGCCTTCCTTTTTCCCCGCCATCATGTTCAGCAGTTTTTCGGCGGCCACGCGGCCAAACTCATCCTTCGGGTGGGAAAGCGTGGTGAGTTTGGGATGGCACACGCCCGCAAAGCAGCTATTGTCAAAGCTGATTATGGAAATATCCTCCGGCACGGAGATATGTTTCTCGCTCAGCACTTCCAGCAGTTCCAGGGCGATCTCGTCGTTGTAGCACACAACGGCTTCCACTCCGTTTTGTAAGCTGCGTATGAACTCCTCGCCTGTTTTATCCCGTAAGAACCTGCCCTTGTTTTCAGTGGTGAACCAGCAAACGGTTTCATCCCGTACGCGCAGCCCGCGCTCCTGCAGCTCGGCGGAGAAGCCCTGGTAGCGCAAATGTCCCTGCATATCGTCGCTTTTAAACAGTCCGCCGATGTGGGTATAACCGCGATCCGCCAGGTAGGCGGCTGCCATCCGGCCGCCGCGCAGGTCGTCGGTTACGACATAAACGGCGTTGGGCAGCTGTGAATAATAGCCGTTGATGAACACCACGGGAATGTTGCGTTCCCAAAGCCTTTCGTACAGGGCCGTGTTTGGGTTGGGCAGGGCCGTTTTGGTACCTTCCACAATCAGGCCGTCCAACGGGGTTTCCAGCACGCGCTGCAAAAGAGAACGCTCATGGTCGGTGCGGTTATAGGTGGCCGAGAGGCTCATGATGCAGCTTTCAGCGGACAGTACGCTCTCCACGCCGCGCACGATGCTGGGGAAAATATAATCCGTAATGTATGTGGTAATCACGCCCACGTTGAGCAGCCCGCCGTGCTTGCGCGCGCCGTGGTTTACGTAGGTGCCGCTGCCGCGGCGGCGGATCACCAGCCCGTCGTTTTCCAGAAGCGATATGGCCTGCCGAATCGTTTGCCTGCTAACCCCGAATTTTAGCTTCAGCTCCGCTTCCGTCATCAGCGCGTCGCCGTCGCGATACTGGCCGTTAGCAATATCATGCCTGAGTTTTTCAGCAACAAATTGGTATTTCGGCTCCATCTAACCATCGCTCCCCTGTATTGTTCATCCCGAACAAATCTCAACCGTGGTAATTCCTGTATAATGAAGCTATCATATCACGAAAATGTTTTTTCCACAATTCCTTCCGTGTAAAAATAGTACGGACAGCCGGAAAACAGCGTCGAGTAATCCAACGCTCGCTTTTTCCGGCTGTCTGCAGCATGTTCTCCTCTTTTATGGGCGGTTGTCCGCATCCTTCCAATTTCGGAAGCCCTCGCCCAGCACTTCGTACGCGTCGGTAATAAACACGAAAGCGCGTTCGTCGTCCGCGCGCACGATGTTTTTAAGCCTCATTACCTCCTGCGCGCTCACGATGCAAAGGATTACGGGGCGCTCTTCGCCGCGGTATCCGCCATGCGCGTCCAGGATGGTCAACCCGCGGCCCAAGCCGTTCATCAGGTGCTGCTTCACGGTTTCCGTACGCGACGTAATGACATAGCAGGCTTTTTGGCGTGTAAAGCCCTGCACCACCACGTCGATTACGCGCGAACTGACGAATATGCTAATGAAAGCGTACAACGCGTATTCCACGCGGATAAAAAAGCCCGCCGCCAGCACCACGCAAAAATCAATAAAGAATAGAAACGCACCCACCGAGATATGTTGAAAACGCGCGTGCACCATCCGCGCCACCATATCGCTGCCGCCCGTGGTCGCGCCGCCGCGCAGGATCATTCCCAGGCCCAAGCCCAGCAGCACGCCCCCGAAAAGCGACCCCAGAAGCATATCCGACGTTACGGCCTGTATGGGCAGCCAGTCGATCAGCAACGAAAAAAGGATGGTCGCCACCAGCGAACGGAAAGCAAACACCCGCCCCATCGAACGGTAGCCGACCAGAAACAGCGGTACATTCAAAATCAGGCTCATGGTGCCTACCGGCGTGCTGAATAAGTAGTTCAATATGGTCGCAATGCCCGTAAGACCGCCCGGAGCAATCGCGTTAGGCACTAAAAACATGGGGTAAGCCATCGCCGCCAGCACACACCCTACCACAATTTGGGTGTACGCCATCAGGCGCTCGTTGCGCAGTAATGCAGAGCGGAATTTCATACGTTCTCCTCTTACTTTCTGCCTCCGCAGCAGACTGGTTATTCCGGCTCACGGTATGTTTTAGCTGAGCCGCGCTTTCCCTTGCGGTTCACAGCACGTAGAGGCCGCTCCATACTATCGCTTGCGTTTTGCAGCATGTAGTAGGCCGCCCCATGCTGTCGCTTGCGGTTCACAGCGCCGCAAAACGCAATAACTGCTCGGGTGTGGGAAGGCTGAGCCTGCCTGCGCCGCGCACGTCTATAGCATGAGTTTTTCCGCGAAACCTTCGCTATTATAGCATATTTGGCTCGTGCGTGGAAGCCCGCCTATCTTTGCGATGCCTGTCTACTGTCGCTTGTAGGTATGCGAACATTCATTCCCATATATAGCGATTGCATATGGGAACGCTTGTTTGTATAATATAGGGGAACGTTAGTTCTTTTATCGCTGGTATATCTAAATTCGGGGTGCTGCCGCCTAAAGGAGGGAACCGCCATGAGCAGGGTGGTGCTTCATGCCGATTTGAACAACTTTTACGCCTCGGTCGCCTGTGTGACCCATCCCGAATGGCGCGAGCTTCCGCTGGCGGTGTGCGGCGATCCGGCGATGCGCCACGGCATCGTGCTGGCCAAAAACATGCCCGCCAAACGGTGCGGGGTTATTACGGGGCAGGCCATCTGGCAGGCACGGCAAAGCTGCCCCGATCTGCGCACCATTGCGCCCGATTTTGAGGAAGTGCTTCGTTACAGTGGCATTGTTCGGCGTATCTTCTCCCGCTATACCGACCACGTGCAGCCCTTCGGCGTGGATGAGGCGTGGCTGGACGTAAGCGGTCCGCGGGTGGAGATTGATGACGGCTTTCGCATCGCCAACCATCTGCGCCACACCGTACGCGAGGAAACCGGACTTACTTTAAGCGTCGGGGTGAGCGACAACCGCATTTTTGCCAAGCTGGGAAGCGACCTGAAAAAACCCGACGGCGTAAGCATGGTTTGCGCACAAAACCGGCGGACGGTGCTGGACCCCCTGCCAGTGAGCGATCTGCTGTTCATCGGCCGGGCGACCTCGCAAAAGCTGCACGCCATAGGCATTTTCACCGTGGGGCAGCTTGCGGAGGTTGAGCCGGGCACGCTTAAAGCGATTTTTGGCAAAACGGGGCTGATGCTCAGCGGTTTTGCCCGCGGGAACGACGCGGCCTCGGTTATTGCCGAGGATGCGCAGCCCAAAATGAAAAGCGTAGGCAATTCGCTGACCACCGTGCACGATATCCTCACCCTTTACGACGCGCGCATTACGCTGTACGGGCTGTGCGAAAGCGTCGCCTCCCGTATGCGCAAGCACCGCGTAACGGGGCGCGTGGTGCAGCTGTCCATACGCAGTGCGACGCTGGAGTGGTTTCAGCGTCAGCAAAAGCTCGCGTTCGATACCGACTGCAGCTTCGACCTGTTTGAAACCTGCTACGCCCTGCTGCAAGCCAACTGGCAGGAGGGGACTCCCCTGCGTTCCCTGGGTGTCAGCGTAAGCTGCCTTTCCCCCGCCGGCGCGCTGATGCAGCTGTCCTTTCTGCCGGAGGACGCGGCTCGCCAGAAGCGGCAGATTCTGGAGCAGACCATTGACGATATCCGCGAGCGTTACGGGCATTTCGCCATCCAGCGCGCCATTATGCTGTATGATCGCCCGCTTGGCAAGATCAACCCGGAGGAGGAGCACGTGGTGCATCCGGAGCCGTATTTTAAGTGAAGGCGCGTGAAAGCGCTGTTTTGGGGAGGGGGTTGGCCCCTCCCCTGCCTTCCCGGGAAACGGAGGCAGGGTTTCGCACCTGCGGGTGCGAGCAGTGGCTTTCCGCTCGCCCCTGCACCCTTCGGGGGCGTGCGAAGGATTCCTGCGAAGGTTCCCAAAGGGCGAGCGCAAAGCCCTTTGGTCGCGCCCACAGGCGCGAAACTCCGTTCCCCCACGCTCACAGGCGCGATATCTCCTTTTTTGCATACAACAGGGAGCCCACAGGCGGTTCCGAAGGGAGAAACCGCCCGGGGCTCCCACAGGAAGGCCCCGTGCAAACCCCACAGGGAAGGGCTTGCACTCCTATATTAGGGATTATGCTTTCGGCCTGCGACGCGAAACATCGGTGCAGGCTCCGATAGCCCTCCCTCTAGGCGCGTTCCGCGCCGCTAACAAGCGAACCTTTAACAGGGTCTATTGCATCTATTCTGGGCGATCCACGCCGCGAACAAGCAAACCGTTAACAGGGTTTATTGCTTCCATTCAGGACGTTCCATGCTTTCTTTCCATGGGCGATTCCACTTTTCACCTTCGCAAGCCGTGCCTGTGTGAAGAATACCAAAACGCATGCAATCAATATCGATACGGTATCCAAACGATTACGATCGTTTCCGCTTCGTTGGATTCAAGAAATTTACATGCTAAAAAACAAGCCTGCCATAGGCTCGTCTTTGAACGATGGTTACAACGAAGGAGAATCTTCCTGCGGTGCGAATGTAGGCTTGCTTTTGACTGCTTATGGCGAGCGCCTGTCCGGTGCGCTCAGGGGTATTGTTTGATGAGCCGGGAATTCCCGTCCGCAGTCGGTCTGCGGGCGGGAATCGCTTACGGCTCGTACGCCTTACGTTGGCGACGACCTTTATACGTACATCAGAATATCCTGATAGGTGGGCATCGGCC
Organism: Christensenellaceae bacterium; assembly: GCA_017881705.1. Classification (GTDB taxonomy): domain Bacteria; phylum Bacillota; class Clostridia; order Christensenellales; family Aristaeellaceae; genus CAXXOK01. The sequence goes on along the minus strand of JADGQP010000015.1, from coordinate 3,139 downwards.
AATACTTCTTGGCAACGATCCCTTCCAGAACGTCCGCGTGCTTGCGCACTTCCGTCATGGCGGAGATAATCGAATCGCGGCTGTAAGCGGCCTGCTCAAGCATATCCAGCCCGGAGTCCTGGCTGGCGGTCGCCTTGTCCAACGCTTCCACAGCGGTGTAAAGCGCGGCGGTCTGCTCGCTGAGCTTGGTAAGCAGCGACGTTTCGGTGGCAAGCGAAATAGCAGCGGAAACGGCCTTTTTCAATCCCGCTTCCTTGGCTACTTCCTTGGCATATTCCAACGCGGCGGGCAGGATCATCCTGTGCGCAATGTCGGACATGCATTGCGACTCAATGTTGATGACCTTCACATACTTTTCAAGGCGGATCTCGTGGCGGCTGTGCACCTCGGTTTCAGAATACACGCTGTGCTTGGCAAACAGCGCGATATTCTTTTTTGCGATAAAGCAAGGCGCGGCGTCCACGGTGGTACGCATATTGAGCAGGCCGCGCTTTTCGGCTTCGATGACCCATGCAGGGTCGTAACCGTTGCCGTTGAATATGATGCGCTTATGCTCCCGGATCACGCGGCGAATCAGCTTGTTAAGCTCGGCGGTGAAATCGTCGGCCTTTTCAAGCTCGTCGGCAAAGTTGCAAAGGCTCTCGGCAATAGCGGTGTTGAGTGCTACGTTCGGCCCGCTGATGGACTGCGAGGAGCCCAGGCTGCGGAACTCAAACTTATTGCCGGTAAACGCGAAGGGCGAGGTACGGTTACGGTCGGTATTGTCCTTGGGGAACTCGGGCAGCACATCCACACCCAGAAGCATCTGCTCCTTCTTGTGTCCTTTGTAGGCGCTGTCGCTGGCGATGGATTCGATAACCGCGGTCAGCTCGTCGCCCAGGAAAATGCTGATGATGGCAGGCGGCGCTTCGTTGGCGCCCAAGCGGTGATCGTTGCCGGCATAGGCGACGGACACGCGCAGAAGATCCTGGTAGTTATCCACAGCCTCGATTATCGCGGCCAGGAACAGCAGGAACTGGGCGTTCTCCCGGGGCGTTTCGCCCGGATCCAGCAGGTTCACGCCGGTATCGGTGGAGAGGGAATAGTTGTTGTGCTTGCCGCTGCCGTTGATGCCGTCGAAGGGTTTCTCGTGCAGCAGGCACACCAGGCCGTGCCTGTCGGCAACGCGCTTCATCATTTCCATAACCAGCTGGTTATGGTCGGCAACCACGTTGACGGTGGCGAACACCGGCGCCATCTCATGCTGCGCGGGAGCCACTTCGTTATGCTCGGTTTTGCTATATACGCCCAGCTTCCACAGTTCCTCATTCAGGTCCTTCATAAATGCGGATACGCGCGGGCGAATGGCGCCGAAATAATGGTCGTCCAATTCCTGACCCTTCGCCGGTTTGGCGCCAAAGAGCGTGCGGCCGGTGGCGATCAGGTCGGGGCGCTTTTTATAGTCTTCCTTGTCGATCAGGAAATACTCCTGCTCAGGGCCGACGGTCGGATACACGCGTTTTACGTCCTCGTTGCCAAACAGCTTGAGCACGCGCACCGCCTGTTTGTTTAACGCCTGCATGGAGCGCAGCAGCGGCGTTTTCTTGTCCAGCGCTTCGCCGCCGTAGCTGCAAAAAGCGGTGGGGATGCACAGCGTTCCATCCTTAATAAAAGCGTAGCTCGTGGGATCCCACGCGGTGTAGCCGCGGGCTTCGAACGTGGCGCGCAGGCCGCCGCTGGGGAAAGAGCTGGCATCGGGTTCACCCTGTACCAATTCCTTACCGCTGAACTCCAGAATTACGTTCCCCTCGCCGATAGGCTTGATGAACGCGTCGTGTTTTTCGGCGGTGATGCCGGTCATGGGTTGGAACCAATGCGTGTAATGGGTAGCTCCCAGTTCAAGCGCCCAGTCCTTCATGGCGTTGGCGACCACGCTCGCAATCGCTGGATCCAGCGAGCGTCCCTCTTCGATCGTACGCTTCAGAGCTTTGTAGGTTTCTTTGGGTAAGCGCTTTTGCATGACAGCGTCGTTGAATACGGACTCCCCAAACTTTTCGCAAGCATTTTTCACGTGCTGTCCCTCCTGTGATGATTGGCCTTCATTCGGGCATGTATACGAGAACGGCGCCGATGGAATGTAAAACAATCCTCAGCGCCGTTGCTGTATGCGTGGAGTATATACCGCGGCCCTGAACGTGTCAAGATGAAAGATGTATTTCGGTTGTATTTTGTCGTACTATGCAAACCCGCCGATCAAGGCGCGGGGCTGATTGCAGGCGTTTGCGACGCTTCCGTCGCTGCCGGTGGGACAGCGGTATCGTTCGCTTTTGCGGTATCCGTCGCGGTCGGAATAGCCGTCGCGGTCGGAATAGCCGTAGCGGTCGGAATGTCAGTCGCGGTCAGAATGTCCGTAGCGGTCGGAATGTCCGTAGCGGCCAGCGCATCTGTCGCGGCGGTTGTAACGGCAGTCGTCGCGGTTGGCAATCCCAGATAAGGAAGCAGCATCAGCCCGCCTTTCACGGCGGCCTGTGCAAACAATGCGGTAAGCGAATTGGCATCCATCGTGTCCAGCGGAGTCGCCGCCTGGGTATCTACCGCATCGGGTGTCCACTTGCTTTTCGTTTTTCCGGTAAACGAAGCTGTAATCACTTCCGGTAGCTGTTCGCCGGACACGGTCAGCTTGAGGTCGGCGGTGGTAGAAGCGTTTTTCGCCTGTCCGCTTGAAAAAACGCTGGTAAACCCGATGTCCAGCGGGGTAAATGTGTGGAAACGCGCGCTTTGCTCGTCCGTGGGCGTATCGGTTTCGTCCTGCGTGTTATCCGGCGTATAATCCGGTGAAAGCGTCATCTGAATCGTCCGCGTCAGCAGATCCTTGCCCTGCGTATCGGTCGAAGCAACCAACTGACTGCTTAGGGTGAAGTCCACTGAGAAAGCCTTGCCCGCACCCTGCGCGGCCGTGTTTTGCGTATCCGCCGGCCCGCGGTACAGCGCGCCCTGGTACACCACCGTACCCGTGAGCGTGGAATAGGTTTGGTAGGTCAGGCGCAGGAGGCGGCTCGCGGTTTGCAGTTCAATCGTGTTCTCGTCCGGCAGGTCGCTTACGCCGCCGGTACGGTTGTAGCGCAGGGTCGCCTTGCCACCTTCACTGTCGTACAGCGGC
>JADGQP010000158.1 GCA_017881705.1 Christensenellaceae bacterium | reverse complement strand
GGCTGCGCGTCCGGCGCGGCATACTTGCTGGCCAGCATCGCGGCCTTGCGGTCGTCGCCGCTGGGCTCGCCGTAAAGCGCGTACGTCATGGCGTCAAACAGCGTGGTTTTCCCCGCGCCCGTAACGCCGGTAATCAGGTACAACCCTTTTTCGCCCAGGCGCGACATATCCAGTTCGGTTTCCGCCGCGAAGGGGCCAAAACCGCATACCTTCAGCCGAAGCGGCCTCATACACGTCCCTCCCAGATCTTCTCCATCTCCGTAAACGCGTAGCGGAGTTGCTGTACGTCCAGAGGCCGGTTGTTCTGCAGCAGGTAAAAATCCGCCAGCAGTTCCGTAGGCAGGCGGCGCTCGGGCGTGTCCGCAAGTTCCAGTATCCGGTTTTGCCGGGTTCGCGCGTTGTCGTAATCCAGCTTGAGAAGGTTAGGGTAGATCGTCTGCAATTTGCCGATTGCGTCGGGGATATCGTCTTCGTCGGTGAGGGTAATGTGCAGGTAATCGTCGGTCGCGGTGCCGCGGTAATTTCCCGGTAGGTCAGTTCCGCGTACAGGCCGCGTAGTTCCCTAAGCTCGCGCTTGGGCGTAAGCGGCATGGTGCGTACGGTAACGTTGCCCTTGGCTGCGAAGTCTACGACTGTAACGCTTTTAACGTCGCCCGCCTCCGAAAAGGAGTACTTGAGCGGCGAGCCGCAATACCGCACCGTTTCCCGCCCAACGCCCTGCGGGCGGTGCAGGTGCCCCAAGGCCGTGTAATCGAACGCGTTAAAAGCGGACGCGTCCACGTTGTCCAGCCCGCCTACCGATACATCCTCCGATTCGCTGCGCGTCGCGCCGGTCACAAACTGGTGGCAGACGAGCACATTACGGTTAGCCTTATCCAGCGGCATGGCGGCAATCACCGAGGACAGCGCCTGGGTGTAAGTGTCTGCCTGCACATCGGGAAGGGCGGCGCGCACGTGCGCGGGCTTGATAAACGGCAGCGGCCACACAGTAAGCGCGCCGAACTCGTCCAGCAGCCGCACAGGCATAACAGCAGCGTGCGCCGCGTCGAATACGGGCGAAAGGTACAGGCCGCGTGCCGTAAACAGCCTGCCCCCGAAAGCCAGGCGCTCGGCGGAGTCGTGGTTGCCGCTGATGACGATCACCGGCTTGCCCCGACTTGCCAGGGCGGTAAAGAAATCGTCCAGCAGGCCGACCGCCTCGGCGGAAGGTACGGGTTTGTCGTATATATCGCCGGCAATCAGCACAGCGTCGGGGCGCTGATCGTCAAATACAGCCAGAATCTGCGCGAGGATATGGCGCTGATCGTCCATCAGCGAGGCTTCGCCCAGTTTTTTACCCAGGTGCAGGTCGGAAAGATGCAGAAGCCGCACGTTCAATCCTCCCTTGTATGAAACGATATTCCAGGTAACCGTTGATTAATCGCTTTGCGGATGCCCCAGCAGAGTGCCGCAGATTTGGGTGAGAAAAGACGAAGGAATAGTGGAGCTACTTCAAGGCTTTTCGAGCCCAAAAATGTGGGGCTCTGCAAAGGCAGACGTGAAGGGCTTTTATTCAGCGTTACCCTAATAGAATTGTACGGTGCGCGAAGGCAAACGTCAATAGCGCGCGGCAAAAGGCGGTTCCCAATCTGCCCAAGCTGTGCTATACTGAACCAGGACGGGAATCACTCCCCCGTACCGGCGGCGAGAGCGGTTAGAACATGCGGAACAGGCTTCCGCGCCTTGGAGGGACTGGCCACATGCTGATCGGACAGTTTTGCGAAACCTACCCGCCGACGCTGGACGGCGTGGGCCGCGTGATGCTCAGCTATTGCCAGGGTCTGGCGGCGCTGGGTTACGAAACGCTCTACGTCGCCCCGGAAAACCCGCTGTATCCACAACAGGTGCCCTGCCAAACGCTTTTATACCGCGGCGTGCGCATTCCGGGCGAGGCATACCGCGTGGGCTTTCCGCGTATGAGCCGAAGTTTCCGGGCCGCCGTATCCGGCATGAAGTTCGACGTGGTGCACGCGCACAGCCCTTTTTTCGCGGGCCGCGAGGCTCGGCGGCTGGCCAAGCGGGATCATGCGCCGCTGGTCGCCACCTTCCACAGCAAATACTACGATGATTTTTACAAAGCCACCGGCTCTAAAACGCTGGCGAAAATAGGCGTGCGCTACGCCGTGAATTTTTACGATACCTGCGACGAGGTGTGGGCCGTCAATGAAAAAACAGCCGAAGTGCTGAAGGCTTACGGCTATCACGGCGACGTGGTCATCATGCAGAACGGCACCGACCCGTTCGTTTTAACCGACGCACAGCGCAGCGCGGCCGCCGAAAAGTATCCATTCCGCGAAGGCGTACCCGCGCTGATATTTACCGGCCAGCAGAATAGGAAAAAGAATACCGAAAACATCCTGCGCGCCTGCGCGGCGCTGAAAAATCGGGGGTTGGATTTCCAACTGGTCATGGTCGGGAACGGGCCGGACGCGCAGTTTTTAAAGAACCTCGCGCGCGAACTGGACATCGCGCAAAACGTATTGTTCACAGGTTTTGTGAGTGATCGTGGCATTTTAATGGCGCTGTATGAACGTTCCGACCTGCTGGTGTTTCCCTCGATCTACGACAACGCGCCCATGGTGGTGCGCGAGGCAGCCGTGATGGGTACGCCTTCGCTGCTCGTGCGCGGCAGCTGTGCCGCGCAGGGCATTACCCACGGCCAAAACGGCTACCTTTGCGAAAGTACTGCGGAATCCATAGCCGAGGGTATTGCGCAGGCGCTTCCTACCGCGCAGGAAGTGGGAAAAGCAGCGCGCGAAACGATCCCCATCCCCTGGAACCGCCTTATGGAACAGGCTGCGGCCCGTTACCAGTACCTGATCGCCCGTAAGGGCAGGGGAGGCCGCGCATGAAGCGGAATCTGTTCAGCATCCTGTTCATCGTATTCACATTTGGCATCATCATCGTGCTCGCGTTCAGCAACAGCGAGCTTACCAACGCGTGGGGCGTGCTGTTCACACTGGATTTTCGCTGGGTACTGTGCGCGCTGCTGGGCTGGGCGGTGTATGCGGGTTTTGATATGCTCAGCCTTTTCTATTTTCTCAACCGGCAAAAGCATCCCATATCGATTCGTTCTGCGCTGTACGTGACGTTCATCGGCTTTTACTATTCCAACATTACCCCGAGTGCCAGCGGCGGGCAACCCCTGCAGGTGTACTACCTCAGTAAACGCAATGTTCCGGTGCCCATCGGCACCTCGGCGATTTCCATTAAATTTTTCGCACAGCAGATGATGCTGGTGCTGCTCGCAACCACGTTCTGGCTGGTTAACAAGGATTTTGTAAACACGCAGTTGGGCGGAGTGAAATGGGCTATTTACATCGGCTATGCCATTAACTTTTGCTCTATTCCCCTGATTCTTCTGGCGGCGCTGCACCGGCCCATGGTGCAGGCGATCATCGGCTTTTTCGTTCGGTTGGGGGGAAAGATGAAGCTGCTTAAGCACCCCGACGAAAGGATGGTGCGCATCAACGCCGGCCTGGATGTCTACCATGCCAGCATCCTGCGTTTGGCCAGCCATCCAAAACAGTTGATCGGTATGCTCGCGCTGGCCGGCATAAGCATTATGGGGCTGATGTCCGTTCCCTTAAGCGTGTACCACGCTTTCCGCATGACCGGCACCCCGTGGCACACGGTAATCGCGGTATCGTTTCTGTTGTTTTTAAGCGCCAGCTACACCCCCCTGCCCGGCGCGAGCGGCGCGCAGGAAGGCGGCTTCCTGGTGTTTTTCGGCAGTATGTTCACAAAGGGCACCATAGGCCTGGCTCTTTTAGTGTGGCGTTTTTTCACCTATTACCTGTTCCTGATTGTCGGCGGGCTGCTTAGTATTATCGGCCAATTTCACGCCAAACATAACCCGAGCAACGTACAGAAAACCGAAGCGGCGCCCGCTGAAAACCCCGTGGCCGAACCGTCGGAGAGTCCGTAACCCCCTGCCCACCCAACGAAAGGAGTATCCTCATGAAAAAGTGGACCGCATTACTGGTGGCGCTCCTGCTGCCCTTCGCAGCCGCGTCCGCGCAAACGTACACAGCAAGCACCTACTACACCATTGATTACCCCGACACCCTCACACTGGACGATACCTCCTACAAGAGCGACAGCACGGAGGATTACCTGTGGCTGTTTCTGCTGGACGGCGGGACCTACTATATCGACGCCTCCATATCCACGGCCGACGGATACGAGGGTTTCAGCCTCTTTAACGCCACCGAGGAAGAAAAGCAGGCCTATCTGGACGATTCCCTTGCGGATTTTGCCGACCAGAACGCCACGTTTGCTGATATCATTACCACGGACGGCGGTATTCCGTTTTACGTATTTTCCATGAAGGACAGCGACGGCCCCTACTATTTCGCCGAAACGATCGCCAACGGTTCCAGCATCAGCTTCTGCTGTTATTACGAAGATATTTCCGCTACACCCGACGCGCCGCTGTTATCCCACCTGAAAACAGTGCTGAAAACCTTCCGCCCTGTTACCCAGAGCGCGGGCGACGCATAGGTAGTCCATGAAGCGCAAACCTTGCCAATAAAAAAAGCACTTCTGCATAAAAAGTCCCCGAACGCCGCTTTCGCAAGCGCTCGGGGACTTTGTTTTTAGGTCGATTACCGGATAATGTCCACGTGCATCAAGGCGCGCAGCGCTTCCGGCACGGTTACGGAGCCGTCCTCGTTCTGGTAGTTTTCCAAAACAGCGGCCACGGTGCGCCCTACCGCCACGCCGCTGCCGTTGAGGGTATGGCAGAACTGCGGCTTATCCCCCGCGGCTTCGCGGTAGCGTATGTTGGCGCGTCTGGCCTGGAAATCCTCGCAGTTGGAGCAGCTGCTGATTTCCACGTAGCGGTTGTAGCTGGGCATCCAAACCTCGATATCGTAGGTCTTGGCGGCGCTGAAGCCCATATCGCCGGTGGACAGGCATACCACGCGATAAGGCAGGCCTAAAAGCTGAAGCACTTTTTCGGCTTCGGCGGTCATGCTTTCCAGCTCGTCGTAGCTCGTTTCGGGCTTGACGATTTTCACCATTTCCACCTTGTTAAACTGGTGCTGGCGGATGAGCCCGCGGGTATCGCGCCCCGCGCTGCCCGCCTCGGAGCGGAAACAGGCGGAGTAAGCGCAATGCCGTATGGGCAGCTGCGCGCCGTCCAACATCATGTCGCGGTACAGGTTGGTCACAGGCACCTCGGCGGTGGGAATCAGGAAGGTGTTGGCGTCCACCTTATAGGCGTCTTCCTCAAACTTGGGCAGCTGGCCTGTGCCCGTCATGGTGGCGCGGGTGACCATGTAGGGGGGCAGTATTTCCTCGTAACCCGCTGCAATGTGCGTATCCAGGAAAAAGCTGATAATCGCGCGTTCCAGCCGCGCGCCTAACCCGCGGTACACCGTGAAGCGCGCGCCGCTGATTTTGGCCGCCGCGTCAAAATCAAGAATTTTCAGGTCCGTGCCTATGTCCCAATGCGGTTTGGGCTCCCAGGCAAACGCGCGCGGCGTGCCCCAGCGGCGCTGCTCCACGTTAAAGGTATCGTCTTTCCCCAGGGGCACGGAAGCGTGCGGATAATTGGGCGTGCGCAGCAGAAAATCGTTCGTGGCTGCGTCCAGTTCCGCCATGTCCTCGTCCAGCGCGGCGATTTCGTCGCCCAGCTTGCGCATCTCTTCCATAATCGCGGCGGTTTCCGCATCGGACGCGCCATTTTTCTTCAGCGCCCCGATCTGTTTACTGGTCTGGTTGCGCAAGGCTTTCTTTTCTTCCGTTTCGGCCAGCAGGGCGCGGCGTTTTTCATCCTTTTCCAGAAAAGCGTCCACGGCGGCGGGGTCCATGTTGCGGCTGGCCAGCATGTCCCTTAACTCCTGCGGGTTTTGCCGGATTCTTCTGATGTCCAGCATTGTCGTTGCCTCCTCCAATCGATTTCCTCTGTTTTCGGAAAATAGAAACGCCCCCGCCGACGGCTTTCGCCATCACGGGGACGGAGGGTGCGTTGCTCCGCGGTGCCACCCGGCTTAAGCGCCTTATCGCGCTTCACTTTCACACGCTGTATCGGGCGCGCCCGTCCGGCTCCTCGCCGGAGGCTCTCGCGGTGGAAAGGAAAGCGTGCTTTTACGGGCTTGCACCAAACGCCCGCTCTCTGTAAAATAGCGTCGCAATCCATGCCGCGGTCATGGCTGTGACTGTATTATACGCGCCGTGCCCATTTTTGGCAAGCGTCTGTTTACAGACCGCACGTGTTGGAAGCGTATGCAAACCGCGCACGTTTTCAGGCGTTCGCGGCCGCCGCGCGCGGCGGGTCCGGCGCTACGGAACGCGCAAACAGCGCAGGCGGCTCAAACCCGCCGCGCAGCGTTATAAACGGTACATCCGCGTTAAGCCATGCCTTTTTCAGTTCCTCATCCCGCAGAATCACGGGCATACGGTCGTGGTAGGGGCTCATTTGCCCGTCTGCCTCGCGGGTTAAAACGGCGAAGCCGTCGTAACCGCCGCCCTCATACCCGCCCAGAAACTGCCCATAGACGCCCGCCAGGTACATCAGCTCGTTTTCGCGCGTTTCTTTTAGCAGGAAAGCGAATTTATCTTTCGTTTTACGCCCGTCGGTCCTCCGCCACTCAAAAAACCAGCTGGCGGGCACCAGGCAGCGGCGCTCCCGTACGGCGCGCTGGAACATGGGGGTAACGTCGGCCTTCTCGCTGCGGCTGTTGATAACCAGCCCGCCTCCGCCCACGCGGGGAAAGCCCCATTTCATGGGCCGCACGGTTACGCCCAGCCCCTCTTCCCGCAGAATCACAGGCGCGACCTGCGAAGGAAAAATCTCCCCGCCCCGCACCTGATCGCTCATGGGCAGGCGGCGTTTTTCCAGCTCGGCCAGAATCGCCCGGGTTTTCACGTTTTCTTCTTCCGTGTCGATGTAATACCTTCCGCACATCGCGTTGCCCTCCCATCCGGCAGCGTTTAAAAGAACAGGTGGCGGATATCTTCTTCCGTAAGGCTTTCCAGCGCGCTTTCCCCCGCCAGAATCACGCGGTCAAAAATCGCGCGTTTGCGCTTACCCAGGTCGGTCACTTTTTCCTCGATGGTTCCCTGTGCGATCAGGCGCAGCACGTCCACATCCTTCGTTTGCCCGATGCGGTGGGCGCGGTCGGTCGCCTGATCCTCCACGGCGGGGTTCCACCATGGGTCATAATGAATTACCAGGTCCGCGCCGGTCAGGTTCAGGCCTGTGCCGCCCGCCTTCAGGCTGATGAGGAACACCTGGCCTTCGCCGCCGTTGAAACGGTCGCAAAGCTCCTGGCGCATTTCCGGTTTGGTGGAACCGTCCAAATACAGGGAGCGCACACCCTCACGCGAAAGCCGTTTGCGGATGATCTGCAGCATTTCCACGAACTGCGAGAAAATCAACATTCGCCGTTTACCGGCCACTGCCTGCTGCACCGTTTGCACCAGCAACTCCAGTTTGCCGCTTGTGCCTTCGTAATCGGGCAGGAAAAGCCTGGGGTGGCAACATACCTGGCGAAGTTTAAGCAGTATACTCAGTACCTGCATCCGTGCGCGCGGCAGCGAGCCATTGGCCAATGCCTCGCCCACGTGCGAGCGCAGGGTGCCCAGCAGTTGGTCGTACACGGCTTCCTGCTCGGGGGTCATGGCTGCGTACAGGCTCTGCTCCCGCTTGGCGGGCAGATCGGCCAGAACCTCCTGCTTGAGCCTGCGCATTAAAAACGGACGAATCCGCTCCTGCAATTCCTCGGCGCGTTCGCTTCCGCCGTAGCGGCGCAGGAAGGACGTCTGCGTGCCCAGGTACCCAGGCAAAACAAAATCGAAGATGCTCCACAGTTCGCCCGTATGGTTTTCCATGGGAGTACCGGTTAGCGCCACCCGCACCTGGGCGTTAAGCTCCTTGGCAGCAGCCGCGCCCACGGACTGCGCGTTTTTCACAAACTGCGCCTCATCCAGAACCGCGAAGCGAAGCGGAAAGTCCCGAAAGTTTTCGATATCCCGCCTTAGCAGCGGATAGCTGGTTAAAAGTACATCCACAGACGGGTCGGCTTTAGCTTCTTCAATCTGCCGGCGGCGTTCCTCGCGTACACCAGTGATGATGCGCACGGTGAGGTTATCGTCAAAGCGCTTGAATTCCGCCAGCCAATGGTACACCAGCGACGTGGGGGTGACGATTACGCTCATCATCGGCCCGTTCTTTTTCTTGGCGGCGGACAGCGCGGCGATGACCTGCACGGTCTTGCCCAGGCCCATCTCATCGGCAAGGATGCCGCCCATACGCGCCTCGTACAGCGACAGGATCCAACCCGTGCCGCGCTTTTGATAGGGCGCGAGTTTGCGTAGGAGTTTAGGCGGAATAAAGGTTTCCGCCTCTTCGGCGCGCTCGGCCAACGACCGGGAAGCGTGCTCCACCTCCTTGGAAGTTTCCACCTCCCCGCCGGCCAGGCGCAGCATACTTACCATATAAGCCGAACGGTATGCGCCGAAGTTCAGTTCCCGCGCATCCGGCCCCGCCTGCGGATCATCTAACGCTGCGGCATCCAACAGCTCCTGCGCCACGGGCGCGAGCGCCGCCATATCCCGCAGGTCCAGAAACTCGCCGGTTTTCAGCCGCACGTATTGCTGGCGTTCGCGCACCGCCTGCAAAATGGGTACTAACTCAGTAACCTCTCCGCTTTCTTCCAGCAGAGAAAACACCAGCCGGCCGCCGCGCATGCGGAACGACGCACGGGCGTTGAAGCGCCGCGGCTTCATCTTACGGAACGATTCGCTTACATACACCTCGGCCAGCTTCCCCAGTTCCGCTACGCCCTGCGTACAAAAGGCGAGGATATCCTTGGCGCGGTGCAGTACAATGCGCCCATCCCGCACCACAAAGCCGGCATCGGAAAAATAATCCAACAGTTCGGTTTCGGCGCGCCCGTTTCGCAAAAGCAGCCCTGGCTGGGCGTTTGCGCTTTCTTCCATCTCCGGCGTGCCTTCCGGTTCCGGCTTGGGTTGAAACAAGCGCAGCATCCGGTCGCCATAATGCAGTTCCACACGCGCTTCCACGTCGCTGTCCACAATATCCAGAAATACCTTGGCTTTCAGCGGTTGGTTGACGAGCCTGCGGTTAAGCCCCGGCGACGGCAAAACCGTGCCTACCGTGGACAGAGCCGGAAGCAGCGCGGAAAGCGTATCCTCGGTGTTGTCCGCCTCAAAGCGGAAAGCACGCCCGCGCGATGCCAACAGCCTGCACACACGCGCCTGGGGGCCGTGCAGCCGAGCCACGCGGCCGTCGAAAAACACATACCTGCCGTCAGGAGCGATCAGCCGCATATCGTCCGCACCTTCGATGCGTACGAAAATCGCGTCGCCTTCCAGTGAAACGGAAAAGCACAACGGAAGCTCTACCGTGCGCACGGCCGACTGCGGCAGGCGGCGATCCCCAACCAGCAGAAGAAACGGCCGGTTCTCCAAAAAGCGCAGCACGCTTTGTAAAAACGCCCCGTTCAGCACCGCGAAACGCCCTTCGCTAAGCGGGCGGGCAGCGGTTTGCTCGCCTTCCGCCGTTTCCGGCTCTTCCTTGGGTTCGGCAGGCGTTTCCTCCCGAAGCGGGATATGGCTCATCAACATGGCCAGCAGCGCCTCATCGTCTTTGGAAAAGCGCATATTCGCGGGCCGGTAAACAAACTTGGAGGTTAATTCCAGCGTTTGCCCGCGCGAATAACAGGTAAGCAGTTCCGCAATGTCCTTAACGGCGTACATTCTATCCTGGCCGATCTGCAGCCCCAGCCCTGCGCGCCCATCCTCCAGCAAACGAAGGGTTACGGCGATCCTCACGCTTTCCCCGCCGGGCAAAGAGCGGCTGAGCGCCAGCAGCATCTCCTGCCCCAGCGCCAGTTCCTGTTCCTTGCGAAGCATGCGAAGCGTGCCGTCTTCCTCCGCCTTGAGGGTGGCAGCCACGAGGTGTGCACAGCCGTTATCGCCGACAGCTCCGCAAGTGCACTCGGCTGTGCCGTCCGCGCGCAGCGTAACCGTGTGCTCCGGGGTCGTGCCGACGCGCAGGGTCAGCGCCTGCTGATCCTGCTTGATATGCGTTACACTTCCGCGACGGAAAATATCCTCGCCCTCCGTGGCGGATGTTTCAAGCTTGGTCATCGCTTCCTGGGGCATGGGTACCTCCTCTATCCTTATCCAGTATTTATTCGCCCTCCAAGGGTAAACCTCCTTCCATGCAAAAACATCGTTGCGCGGCGGAAAAGCATTCCGCAAAAAGGCGTGGTAAAAGGCGGTAAGCGTTGACTTTTCTACGTTTTCATGCTATGATGCAGCCACCAAATCCCCTTGGAGGCGATAGGTGATGAAACGAATGCGTAAATATCTTACCCAGACGATGGACGAAGCGACAGCCCGCGGCGAAACGCCCTGCGCGCTTACGCTTGTATGGCATAACGGGAAAGAAGCGTTTTTTCACGCCAGCGGTTACGCCGACTTGGGCAAGAACGTGCCCGCCTGCCGCGACACGATTTTTCGCCTGTATTCCCTTACCAAACCCATGACCGCCGCCGCCGCGATGACGCTTGTGGAGCGCGGCGAGCTGGACCTGCTGGCGCCGGTGAGCGATTATCTGGAGGGTTTCCAAAACCAGCGCGTCGCGCTGAGTGACGACGAAACGGAGCCGGTGAAACGCTCCATACAGGTACGCGATTTATTCAGCATGACCTCGGGCCTGTGTTACCCGGGCGATGCCACCCCCGCGGAGCGCACCATGGCGCGCCTGTTCGCGGACGTTTCCGCGCAGGAAGAGGCGGGTCTCCAGCCCGATACCCTTACCCTGGCCAACCGAATCGGGCAGGTGCCGCTGGCATTTCAACCCGGAGAAAAATGGATGTACGGCACCTCGGCGGACGTGCTGGGCGCAGTAGTGGAGGCGGTAAGCGGTCAGCCGCTGGACGCAACTATGGCGGAAACGCTTTTTCAGCCGCTGGGTATGAAGGACACCGGGTTTTTCGTGCCGGAGGAAAACCTGCACCGTTTTGCCACGTTGTACGAGCATAAAAACGGGTTGCTTTCCCCTTACCTGGATAACCACCTGGGCCTGAACGCTTTCCTGACCCGTCCCAACTATATCGCAGGCGGCGCGGGCGCGGTATCCACCATCGACGACATGCTCCGTTTCGCACGGATGCTGCTTAACGGCGGCATGGCAGGCAACACGCGCGTACTTTCCCCGCGGTCGGTACAGTGGCTGAGCCACAACCACCTTTCGGCGGAACAGCTTGCGGCGCTTAACTGGGATTCGCTTTACGGCTATGGCTACGGAGGCCTGATGCGCGTGCTGATGGAGCCCGCCAGGAGCTTCTCGCTGGGCGATGAGGGCGAGTTCGGCTGGGATGGGTGGACAGGCCCCTATATGACCGTGAACCCAAAAGCGAACCTGATTTTGCTGGTGTTTTTACAGCGTACGGATTCCGGTATCACGCCGCTTACGCGCAAGGTGCGCAACATCGTATACTCACGCGTTGGTTAAAGCGCGCATCCGTAAACGCGCGCCTAAAACGCTGGTCAAGAATCGCCTCCGATATGGGCAAAGAATTGCTGACGAACCCCTTGACAAGCGAACCATGTTTGTGTAATATATTGCTCGTCGCCTGTATGGGCTTGAAGCAACGGGGTGTAGCGCAGCCTGGTAGCGCACGTGCTTTGGGAGCATGGGGCCGGGGGTTCAAATCCCTTCACCCCGACCAATTCACGTCCATCCTGTGACTAACACGTGGCTCCGTGGTCAAGTGGTTAAGACACCGCCCTTTCACGGCGGCTACAGGGGTTCGAATCCCCTCGGAGTCACCACTTTCCCCTTAATAACCGGTTTGGGCCTTTAGCTCAGTTGGTTAGAGCGGCCGGCTCATAACCGGTTGGTCCGGGGTTCAAGTCCCTGAAGGCCCACCAGTAATGTGGCCAAGTAGTTCAGTTGGTTAGAATGCCAGCCTGTCACGCTGGAGGTCGAGGGTTCGAGCCCCTTCTTGGTCGCCATTTCCCCCTTCTAACCTGCAGTTGGGCATCCTGCCGGTGTAGCTCAATTGGCAGAGCAGCTGATTTGTAATCAGCAGGTTGCGGGTTCAAGTCCCTTCGCCGGCTCCATTTCCCTTATCGTTTGTCGCTAATATGGATGGGTTCCCGAGTGGCCAAAGGGAGCAGACTGTAAATCTGCCGTCTCAGACTTCGATGGTTCGAATCCATCCCCATCCACCACGTGTTCCACCTTCTGCGGGAATGGCGGAATTGGCAGACGCGCAAGATTCAGGTTCTTGTGAGGGTTAACTTCATGCAGGTTCAAGTCCTGTTTCCCGCACCAATAGGAAAAGCCTTGTAATGCAATGGTTACAGGGCTTTTTCTTTACCTATTTATTGCCTGTTACTACAATTCTTCCTACAGTTGGAGGGTAGAACGAAGCGGAACAGCAACCGAAAATAGTTATAGAATCATGCGTTTTTGTTCCGTAAAGACGCTATGAAACTGTCCATTCGTTCCGCTGATGCTTGCTTTGTTTGCGGTGAAATATGACCGTAGACATTCATTGTGGTTGTGATCGTGGTATGCCCCAATGCTTCCTGTATCTCTTTCAGACTGTCGCCATTTTGCAGGGCATATAGGGCAAAGGAATGGCGCAGATCATGGAAGCGGAGAGCATCCAACCCCATGCCGCTTACAATCGACTTGAGCGCCTTGTATACCGCGCTTCCTGTCAGGTGTATGCCATACTCGTTTGTAAAGACAAGGTTCATGGCATTATTCCACTCGTTACCCATGGCAAGCTTCCATTGCGCCTGTGTGGCCTTTACATGGCGCAGAACATCCATTACAGCAGGGGCAACTGTTAGGGTTCTGTTACCGCTTGCGTTGTCCGTTTTGACGCTTACAAGAGCATATGCGCCGCCTATCTTGCGCTCACGCTGCAACTGCTTGTTGATGGTGATCG
>JADGQP010000157.1 GCA_017881705.1 Christensenellaceae bacterium | reverse complement strand
GTATACACATCGCCCGTCAGGTACGGCTGAAGGATGTAATCCGCCCTTTGGCGCAGCGTCTGGCGAAGTTCCGCGTCGTCGTGCGCAATCGCCTGCGCCTGGCTGCTGCGGCCGCGCACGGGTTTGAGCATCAGCGGATAGGGCGGGTCGGCGGGCAGGGTATCGGCTGTCCAGGTGGGGATGACGGTGCAAAGTCCGGCTGTGTCCAAGGCTTTGGCCATGCGCAGTTTATCGCGGCAAAGCTCGGCCACGTCCGCGTCGGGGCAGCACACCGCCGCTCCCTCCGCTTCAAACATTGCTTTGCGGGCGCTTAGCGCGTCCACCTCCACGTCGGTCAGCGGCAGCACGAAGGCCGCACCTTCCTTTCGCACAATCGCAAGCAGCGCGGCGGTGTAGGCTTCCGCGTCCGACGCTGGCGGCACCTGGTAAAACGCTTCCACCTCGCCGGAAGTGACGTTCCAGCTTTTTGGATAGATATCGCAGCCGATCACACGGTACCCCGCGGCCGTCAGGCTTTGGCGCACGGCGCTAGCCGACGCGGAACCCACGGCGGTTAACAATACGGTGGTCATTTATTGCCTCCCTCTCCGGTCGCGGGCCGGGCACGCAGGGCGCGCACCATATCCAAAAGGTCGCGGTAGGCCTCGGGCTTGAGCCAAAGGCTAAGCAAGGCGTATACGCCCACGCCAACCAGCACCTGCGTAAGCAGCATCGGCAGGTTGCCAAGCGGCAAACGCCCCGCCGCCCACACCGCCACACCCATTACAGCCGTCATGCCCAGGGAGGGCAGTTGGTCCATCACCTGTTCCAGATAGCTGTACCCCAGCAGTTTTTTGTTGGGCGCGGCGTTGACAAATGTGCCGATCAGCGTGCAAACCACGCTGCTGGCGGCAATCACGTACACGCTGTCGAAGCAGAGTATGGAAATGGCCAGAATGGCCACGCCGTAGGCTTTTTTAATGATTTCCAGCTTCAGGAACACGTCGCTTCGCCCCAGGGCGTTGATGGCCTGAAGGTTGCTGGTATGCACGGGATAAAAGGCGTAATCCGCGCAGCAAATCCAAATAAATGGCACGCAAGGCAGCCATTTATCCGTAAGCAGCAGGCTAACCATGGGGCGCGCCACCAGCGCAAGCCCTGCCATCAGGGGAAAGACCAGAAAGGAGGATGCCATAATCGTGCGCCGCATCATGCCCTTGAGCCGTTCGCGGTTTCCCTGCTGGCCGGATAGCACGGGCAGCATCACGCTTTGGATGGAACCGTCCACGCTGTTCATCAGCAGTTCCGGAAACTGGTTGCCCCGCCTGTAAAAACCAAGCTCCCCCGCGGGGTAAAGTTTGCCGATCACCAGCGGCCGCAATTCGTTATACACGTTTTCAATCAGGCTGGACACCAGCAGTTTCCACCCGAAAGAAAACAGGTTTTTCACTTTCTGCCAGGAATAGAGCAGCCTGGGGCGCCAGCGCACCGTGCAAAGCAATATTACGCAAACGGCCACCTGGCTGGTAAGCTGCTGCCCCACCAGCGACCATACGCCGTACCCGCCGTACGCCATGCCGATGCCGACCACGCCGGAGAGCAGCGTGGCGGCGATGCTGCCAAACATCAGCTTACGGAATTCCATTCTGCGGGCGATCACGGCCTGCTGCACGGAGTTGAGCGCGCCCGGGAACAGCGTAAGCGAAAACACCCTAAGCAGCGCGGTAAACTGCGGCACGTTGAAAAAGTTAGCGATAAAGGGCGCGGTAAAATACAGCAGCGCGTAGCATGCGCCCGCGACGCCCAGGCTAAGGTAAAACACGCTGGAAAGGTCGGTTTCGTCCACGTTGAGCTTCTGGATCAACGCGGTGTTCAGCCCGCTTTGCACAAAAACGCGCGCAACGTTGCCGAAAATCGTCAGAAGCCCCAGCACCGTGTAATCTTCCACACTCAGCAGGCGCGCCAGCACAATGTACACCACAAACGCGATGCCCTGCGCGCCTACGCTTTCCGTGAGCTTGAACAGGAACGACCTGCCCGCCGTCCGTTTGCTGGTTTCGCTCAAGAACGTCCTCCTGTCTGTTAAGCCAAAATGATATCGCAGATACGGTTCGCGTCCCCTTCGCTTAAGTCGGCGTACAGGGGCAGAGTAAGGATTTTTTCGCTGACGCTTTTAGCCACCGGCGTATCGTCGGGGTTAAACCGGCCCGCGTAGCACTCGAACGCGCTGGTGATGGGGTAAAAATACTTGCGCGCGTAAATATCCTGCGCGGCCAGGCGCGCGTATGCCTCGTCCCGCGTAACGGAAAGGCCGTTAAACAGCACGGGGAAATACGCGCTGTTGTCACACGGGTTTTCGGGGCACAGCGTAAGCCCCGGCGCGCCCGCGAGGCGTTTGCGGTAAACGGCGACCACACAGCGGCGCTTTGCCATTTCTTCGTCCAGATGGCGCAGGTTGCAAAGCCCCATGGCCGCCTGGAACTCGTTCATCTTTGCGTTGCCGCCCACCGACACCGTGGTTTCCGGGCCGGTGATGCCGTAGTTGCGCTCCAGCCGCAGCGCTTCCGCCAGTTCGTCGCTTTTACAGGCGACCGCGCCGCCCTCCACGGTGTGAAACACCTTGGTGGCGTGAAAGCTGAACATCGCCGCGTCGCCGAAAGCGGCGGCGCTTTGGCCGTTCAGCGTCGAGCCAAAGGCATGTGCCGCGTCGTAGAGCACTTTAAGGTGGTATTTCCGTGCAATGGCCGCGATGGCTTCAACGTCGCAGAAGCTGCCGTATACGTGCACCGGCACGATGGCCGTGGTGCGTTCCGTAATCTTTTTTTCGATTTCAGTGGGGTCGATGGTATACGTATCCGGCCGGATATCGGCAAACACGGGCGTAACGCCGCAGCGCACCAGCGCGTGCGTGGTGGAGGCGAAGGTATAGGGCGTGGTAACGACCTCGCCGGAAAGCCCCATGGCGCGGATGGCTGCCTCCAACGCCAAATGCCCGTTGGAAAACAAAACGACGTTGGGGGTTTGCAGGTACGCTTTCAGCGCGGCTTCCAGTGCCAGCGCCTTCTCACCGTTGTTGGTGAGCCACCGGCTGTCCCACAGGCCGCGAATTTCGGCGCAGTACTCTTCAAACGGCGGCATGGAGCTGCGCGCCACATTGATACGCATGGCTTCCCTCTCTTCTCAGGCCGAACGGGTGCTCTGGGGTTTTACTCGGCCGCTTTACAGCGCCCGTCGGAAAAACCGGAATACCCGCGGCGGAATGACCATTTTCATGCGGCATTTCAGCCGCCGCGCGGGCGGCAACGTTCTGTAAACGCGCTTCGCATCCGGGTCTTTCAGCAGGCCAAACGTGGGCGCGGCTTCCAGCAGCACGCGGTATTGCCCGTCCATCAGGGTGGAAAGCGCCGCGCGGTGCCTGCCCAAGCTGAAAGCATTCACCCCGCGAAGCATCGTAAGTGTTTGTTCGCAGCGTAGGCGGGTTTGTTCCGCGCTTTCAGCACCCCACCTCGCCATAGCGGAACTTTGGGCGTTGAAACGGTATACGCAGGTGAAATCGTGCAGGTATACGGCCTTGCCCGCGGCGGTTAAAAGCAGTTTCAGCCGCAGGTCACCGTTGGGGCAGGGCGAAAGGAGCAGCTCGGGAGGAACCGACTTCAGCGCCGTGCGTGGGAATAAAAAGGACGCCGTGGGGATAAAGGAAAGCCGCGTAATCCCGCTTTGGTCGTATTCCCGCGTTTCGGGAGTAAAAAACGCTGCTTCCTCGGGATAATAAGGGATGAAGGGCCGCTGCGGCGTTGAACCGCTCGCGTCCAGCACGAAGCCGTTGGTAAAGCAAAACGTACACCCCGGGTGTTCGCTAAGGCAATCGATCTGTTTTTTCAGCTTGTGGGGATCAATCCAATAATCGTCCCCCTCGCAAAGGGCAATGTATTCGCCGGTCGCACGCGGAAAGTTGAAAGTCGCATCCATGGCCGTGCCCTTGCGGTACTGGTTTTCCGTTTCAAACAGGGGCTTCACCACATCCGGGTACTGCTGCGCATACCGGCGCAGAATCTCCGGCGTACCGTCGGCGGAGGCATCGTCGTGGATGAGGATTTCCACATCCACATCTCCGCGCTGCGCAAGAAAACCTTCCAACGCCTGTTCAACGGTGTCGGCGTGGTTGTAGGTAACGCAGCAAATGCTAACCAACGGCGGCATGGGCGGCCTCCCTTCCCAGGTACGATAAACATTCTGCAAACGCGTGCCCTTTTCCTGTGAGCTCCGGCTACACCAGCAGCGTCAGCGTTCCGGCCACGATCATTCCCAAGCCCAGGGCGGCTTTCGCCGTAAGCTTTTCGTTAAACGCCACGCGCGCGAACAGCACGCTTACAAGAATACTCAGTTTGTCAATCGGCACCACAACGCTCGCGGGGCCGGTTTGCAGCGCGCGGTAATAGCAAAGCCAAGAACCGCCTGTGGCAAAGCCGGACAGAATTAGGAACGTATAGCTCCGCCGATCGATCTGTGCCAGTGTCTTACGCTTGCCGCGCCCCAGCACGATCGCCCACGCCATCACCAGCACCACGCAGGTGCGTACGGCCGTG
>JADGQP010000156.1 GCA_017881705.1 Christensenellaceae bacterium | reverse complement strand
GCGCTGCTGAAAGTGTACGGCCGCGAGCGACTGATGCTTTTAAACCATTGCCCGGAACGCGTCGCGCGCGGGTTGAGCACGGGCCGCGAGGATTGCGCGCTTTGCGGGCCGGACGACCGGGCCTGCGCCGCGCGGGAGCCCGTGTTGACCGACCGGCGCGGGTACCGTTTCCCGCTCAGGCGGTTACGGATGCCGGAAGGCTGCGTGTTGGAGGTGTTCAACGCCCTGCCGACCGACCTGGCCAAGCAGGAAAATCGCCGTCGGGCGCTTGGCGCGGGTATGCTGCTGAGCTTTACCGTTGAACCACCGGAGGAACAGCTTGCGGTTACACGGCGCTTCGCCGGGGTGATGCGCACGGGCGAGACTACGGCAAACAGCGAACCCACCACCTCCGGCCATTTTTTACATGGGGTGGAATAACCCGCCGATGTGCTTGAGGCTGGCGATCACCGGTTAAAACAAACCCAATACCAAGGAGGACAGGTTATGCAACCGGCTCGGGAATTGCGAGTGCTGGAATTTACGAAAATACGCGAGATGCTCGCGGGCTTTTGCATTACGCCGATGGGGGCGCAGCGCTGCGAAAGCCTGGTTCCGTACCGCGAATTTGCCGAGGTAAACCGCGCGCTGGATGAAACTGAGGAAGCGACCGTGCTGCTCGCTTACCTGGGTGGGCAGCCGCTGGTGGGATTTAACGACGTGCGGGAGCAGCTTTCGCTGGCCGGTAAAGGCGCTACGCTTTCCCCCAAGGCACTGCTGGACGTGGCGGGCTGCTTGCGGGCAGCGCGCGCGGCGCGCACCGCTCTGGTGAAGGAACGGGAGGACACGCCGATTTTAACCGGGCTGGCTAGCAGGCTTACCACGCTGCCCGCTGTGGAACAGGCGATTACCGACGCGATTTTAAGCGAGGAAGAGATATCGGACCGTGCTTCGGCGGAGCTTGGCCAGATCCGGCGGCAGATTCGCGCCGCGAACGAGCGTATGCGTGAGAAACTCAACCAGATGATCCACGGCCAGAGCTTTGCCAAGTACCTGCAGGATGCGATTATCACCCTGCGGGGAGATCGGTATTGCATCCCCGTTAAAGCGGAATTCCGCGCCAGCGTGCCCGGCCTGGTGCACGACCAGAGCGCCACCGGCGCCACGCTGTTTATCGAGCCCATGGCGGTGGTGGAGCTGGGCAACGATTTAAAACAGCTCCGCGGGCGGGAAGAACAGGAGATTCAGCGCGTCCTGCGGGCGCTGACTGATCAGCTGGGCCCGCATGCGGACGAGCTGCGCACTGATATCGACCTGCTGACCCAGCTGGATTTCGTTTTCGCCAAAGGCCAATTGGCCAAGGACATGCACGCGGTGCTGCCCAAGCTCAACAACCGCGGGTATCTGAAGATCGTCCGCGGCCGGCACCCGCTGATCGACCGCGAAACCGTGGTGCCCATCAGCCTTTGGCTGGGCGAGGAATTTACTACGCTGGTCGTTACCGGCCCTAATACCGGCGGCAAGACCGTGACGCTTAAAACCGTTGGCCTGCTTACGCTGATGGCGCAGGCGGGGCTGCACGTACCCGCGGAACTGGGCACGGAGCTGGCGGTGTTTGAGCACGTGTACGCGGATATCGGCGACGAGCAATCCATAGAGCAATCCCTGTCCACGTTCTCCAGCCACATGAAGAATATCGTGGAAATCACGCGCTCAGTCACCGAGCGCGACCTGGCGCTTTTCGACGAGCTGGGCGCGGGCACAGACCCCACCGAGGGCGCGGCGCTGGCGCAGACCATTTTAAAAAACCTGCTGGAACGGCACGTGCGCACAATGGCCACCACGCATTACAGCGAACTCAAGGCGTTCGCGCTGTCCACGCGCGGGGTGGAAAACGCGAGCGTGGAGTTTGACATAGCGACGCTTCGGCCGACGTACCGCCTGTCCATCGGCGTGCCGGGCAAGAGCAACGCATTTGAAATCAGCCTGCGGCTCGGCCTTTCGCCGCAACTGATCGACGAGGCGAAACAGCTGCTGTCCCAAAACGACGTGCGCTTTGAGGACGTGATCGCCAACGCCGAATACCACCGGCAGATCGCCGAAAAAGAACGCAAAATGGCGGAGGACGCATGCAAGGAAACGGTGACGCTTCGTAACGAGGCGGAGAAATTGCGCCGCGAAATGGAAGAAAACCGCGAAAAATACCTGCGGAAAGCCCGCGAGGACGCCAAGCGCGTTATGGAAAACGCGCGGCGAGAATCCGACGCCATCATTTCGGAACTGAAAACGCTGAAAAAACAGGCGCAGACCCCCGAGCATGAGGTACAGGCGCTGAAAAAACGCATGGAGCAGGGTATCGACGAGCTGAGCGAGGGCCTTGCCCTACCCAGCGAAAGCCGCTTCACCCCGCCCGCGACCGTGCGCGTGGGCGAGCATGTGGAAATTGTGAACCTGAAAACGCGGGGCACGGTGCTTACCCTGCCGGACGGCAAGGGCGAAGTGATGATTCAAGCCGGCATTATGAAGCTGAAGGCGCACCTGAGCCAGTTAAAGATCGTGGAACCGCCTAAAACGGCAAAAACCAGCGTAACGGCCAAAACCGGCGCAGCCACGCGCTCGGTGCCGCTGGAACTGGATGTGCGCGGCCTGGCGCAGGACGAGGCGCTGCCTGAGGTGGACAGGTACCTGGACGATGCGACGCTGGCGGGGCTGCACGAGGTGAGCATTATCCACGGCAAGGGTACAGGCATATTGCGTACGGGCATACATCGTCATCTGAAGGGGCATATGGACGTAAAAAGCTATCGTTTGGGTGTGTACGGCGAGGGCGAGGACGGCGTAACGGTGGTAACACTGAAATAACGGCGGGAAGCGAGGGAGGGCACAGTCATGTCGGACAAACAGCGTATTCTGCTGGTGGATGACGATCATAACATTAGCCATCTGATTCGGCTTTATCTGGAGAAGGAAGGGTTCGAGGTCTGCGAGACGGCCCGCGGGGACGAGGGGCTGGCGGCTTTTAAGCGCCAACAGCCCGCGCTGGTGCTGCTGGATGTGATGCTGCCCGGCGTGGATGGGCTGGAAGTGCTGCGCGAAATTCGCAAAACCAGTAAAACGCCTGTAATCATGCTCACAGCCAAGGACGAAACGTTCGATAAGGTTCTGGGGCTGGAACTGGGCGCGGACGATTATATTACCAAACCCTTTGACGTACAGGAACTGCGCCTACGCCTGCGCAATGCCCTGCGCCGTGCCGAACAGGATACCCTGACGAACCCGGTCACCGGCCTGCCGGATGGCAAACTGGTGGACGAACGCATATCCGAATGCCTCGACAAACTCAATTGGACCATGCTGATCATTTCGCTGGAAAACCTGGATATCTT
>JADGQP010000155.1 GCA_017881705.1 Christensenellaceae bacterium | reverse complement strand
GCGTCGAGGCTCAGCCGCCTCTCCCCGCTTCCGCCGCTCGCGGCGGAAGCGGTGCCGGACGCTTCGCGCCCGGCGGACGCGCGCGGCTCCGCGGAGGCGTTCACGTCCGATGCGGAACCCGAAACCTCCGCCGCGGAGGAACTTTCGCCCCTGAATGCGCCCGACAGCCGCTTTTATCCGCCCGTGATGGACGAGGATCCCACGCGGTCGGACCCATACGTGGAAGCGGACGATCCCCGGGCGACGGGCGAACCTGCGGGCGAGGACGGCGAAGCGCCAAAGAGTTTTTACGTTGATCCGGACGAAGCCGAAATAGCCAAGCGGATCCTGTGGGATAAGTACCTGAAGGGAGGCCGACGCTAATGAAGGCTTCCCAATTACGCGCGCCCTCGCGCCGGCATCCCGACCGGCGGCTGGTTTCAGCGATGATGCTGTTTTTCTTCAGCGCGTTTTTGCTGATCGCGCTTAAAGGCGAGCTGCGCTGGCAGGGTTTCGCGCTGGCTGTGGCGGTGCCGCTGCTGATTTATATCGCCACGATGTGGCTGCCGCGTTTCTTTCCGGCGGATAAGCTGCTGCTCTCGATCGCCAATTTCCTGTGCGGCTTGGGCGTGCTGGTGCTTTATTCCACCGACCTGGACGCCGGCACGTCGCGCGGGCTGCAGCAGGCTATTTATTACAGCGTCGGCATTGCCGCGATGCTTTTTTGCATCCTCATGGTTCGTTATGTGCGCAGGTGGCGCCTCCTGATAAAAATTATCGGGCTGGGTGCGGCGGGGTTGATTGCGCTGCCGCTGGCCATCGGCACGGAAATGAACGGTGCCACCAACTGGATACGTGTCGCGGGCATGAGCCTGCAGCCCAGCGAGGTGGTAAAGCTCGCGCTGCTGCTGGTGCTCAGCTATTCCATGAGCCGCAGGCATTTCTGGCCGTGGCTGATCTTTACCGGCTACTGCCTGGGCGTGCTGATGCTGCAAAAGGACTTGGGCACGGCGCTGATTTACTATATGACGGCGCTGATGATGTACTTTGCCGCAACCGGCAACCTGGCGATGACCGGGGTAGGGCTTTTAGGCGGCGCGGGCGCGGCGGTGCTGGGCTACAATATGTTCAGCCATGTCAAGGTGCGTGTGGCGATCTGGAGAAACCCATGGATGTATTACGAAAAAGCCGGTTACCAGATCGCGCAGATCCTGATGGCCATTGCCTCCGGCGGGCTGTTCGGCGTAGGGCTGGGGCTGGGCGCGCCGCGCGTGATTCCTGTATATTATACGGACTGTATCTTTGCGGTGATCTGCGAGCAGTTCGGTATTATTTTCGGCATTCTGGTGCTGGTGATGTATGGGATTCTCATCCTGCGCGGAGCCTCCATCGCAATTAGCGCGCGGCATGGGTTTCATGCGCTGCTGGCGATGGGCGTTACGGTCATGCTGGGGGTGCAGACGTTTGTCATCATCGGCGGGGTGCTCAAGCTCATTCCGCTTACGGGCGTTACCATGCCGTTCGTCAGCTACGGCGGCACGTCGCTGGTAAGCTGCATGGCGATGATCGGGCTATTGCAGGGCGTGGCCAGCGTAAACCAGGACGATATGGAGTATGATTACGAAATCAGCCGCAGCCTGAGCGAGCAGGAGGACCTGCCCAGCGCGGGCTGGCGCTGAACCCGCGCCGATCCGCGCCGCCGAAAGGAGGAACCGCCGTTGAAGCAACTGCATACACGCTTTCGCGTGCTCACACTGATCGTGCTTGGGCTATTGCTGGTCGCGGGTCTGTACGGCGTATACAGCGTCAACCTCTATGGGCGGCGCTGGTTTTCCAACAGCAAGAATACGCGATACCAGGCTGCGAAAAACAACGTGATCGCGGGTGACATCATCGACCGTAACGGTGTTGTGCTCGCTACCACCAACGCCGACGGCGACCGTGTGTACCAGAACAACCTCAAGGCCCGCCGCGCCGTGGTTCATCTGCTTGGGGATCGGGACGGCAACGTGGCCAACGGCGTGGATTCCTTTCAGGCCAATTATCTATTAGGGTTTGAAACCTCCCTGGCCGAGCGCATCACCTCGCTGTTTTCCAACCAGACGCGGCGCGGGGATAATGTGACTTTAACGGTGGACAGCGTGCTTTGCACGCGCATTGTCAACGCGTTTGAAAACGGCTCCGGCACCAAGGGGAAAAGCGGCGCCGCGGTGGTGATGAACTATAAAACCGGCGCGGTGATCGCGCTGGTAAGCCTGCCGGTTTTCGACCCGCAAGACATCTCCGAAAGCGTTAAAACCGACGCCCGACATCCCTTTTGGAACCGCGCGCTGCAAAGCACGCTGGCGCCGGGCTCGACGTTTAAAATCATCACAACGGCTTCGGCGCTGGAAAATCTGAGCGGAATTACGGATTATACGTTCAACTGCACCGGCGCTACCAAGGTGCTGGATCAGTATATACACGATTACAACATGGCGCAGCATGGGAAGATCTCGCTGGAGAGAGCCTTTACGGTGAGCTGCAACAACGCTTTCGCGCAGTGCGCGCTGATGCTGGGCGACAGCGCCCTTCGCAAAACGGCGGAGGATTTCGGTTTTAATGCCAATTTCCTGTTCCGTGATATCGTGGTGGAAAACAGCGTGTATCCCACGACCAACCGCAACCTTGTGGAAGTTGCCTGGAGCGGTGCGGGCCAAAGCCAGATTGCGGCGACGCCGCTGCATATGTGCATGGTGGCCGCCGCCGTGGCCAACGACGGCGTGATGATGGAACCGCGCTTGCTTTTACAGGTAAAAAGTCCGGCCGGCGTAACGCGCCTGCGCTTTTCATCCAAGGAATACCGGCGCGTCGTTACGGAGGATATCGCAA
The DNA here is from genome assembly GCA_017881705.1 of Christensenellaceae bacterium. Taxonomy (GTDB): domain Bacteria; phylum Bacillota; class Clostridia; order Christensenellales; family Aristaeellaceae; genus CAXXOK01. Next base: position 3,357 of record JADGQP010000155.1, on the reverse strand, counting down.
AAACCCTGCAAAGCTATATGCTTAACGTAGTGGCTTCCGGCACGGGCACCGCGGCACGGGTTTCCGGGCTGACCATCGCGGGGAAAACCGGCAGTGCCGAAGCCTCTGAAAACGGCGTAAATACGACCAATGCGTGGTTTGTGGGCTATATTGACGACGATTCCCTGCCGTATGCCTGCTGCATTTTGGTGGAGGATGGCGGCGGCGGCGGCAGCGTGGCCGCGCCAATCGCCTCGATGATTTTCCAGTACATCAAAGATAATTTCGCAACAAAGTGAGAATTGACGGGGCCGCGCTTTACCGCGTTGACTTGCGCCAGCCCGCGGCGTATGATGAAACGGTCAATCTGTTTCCGTCTCTTTGGAAAGTGCGTTATACCGGCGATCATCGCGCAATATCTGCCGATCGGGTCGCTCCCGGGGCGCTATTACACGGCGCAGACGGCGCGGGCGTTTTGCGCTTGAGTCGGGCTGGCCGGATCAGGATGGGTGAGATGCCGATGTTGGGGGATTTGCTTTTTTCGCTTCGTTCGGTTTTTCCGCTTTTGCTGATGATGCTGGTCGGTTTTGCCGCGAGGCGGCTGCGCGTGATCGGCGAAGAAGGCGTGAAACAGGCGAATAAAGCGGTTTTCTATGTTTTCCTGCCGCTCCTTCTGTGCATGAATATAATGGATACATCGCACGAAGCGGCGACGGACTTTCTTACGCTTGGGTACGCGATGCTCATGGTGGCGTTAATTTTCGGCGCGATGTTCTGGCTTGCGCCCCGTCTGTGCGAAAAGCCCGAAACCCGAGGCGTGTTCATCCAGGGAGTGGCGCGCAGCAATTATGCGATTTTTGGCATTCCTCTGGTACTGGTGATGTACCCGAACGCCGATTCCTCCGTGTCGGCGCTGATGGTGGTGGCGGTGGTGCCGTTGTTTAACCTGTTTGCGACCATCGCGCTGCTTACGTACAATGGCGAGCGTGTAAACCTGTGGCGCATTATTCGGGGCGTGCTGCTCAACCCGCTGATTATCGGCACGCTGACTGGGTTTGCGCTGTGGATGCTGCGCTTTACAATGCCCGAAATGCTGCATGCGCCCCTATCCGCCCTGGGCAGCGTCGCTACGCCGCTGGCGTTGTTTTTATTGGGCGCGTCGCTGGATTTTGGCAAGATCCGCGCCAACCGTCGCCTGCTTACGCTGGGAGTTCTGGGGCGGCTGGTGATCGTGCCGCTGATTGCACTGTCGCTGGCGGCGGCAATCGGTATCCGCGGCGTGGCTCTGGCCACATTGATTGCGGTGTTTGCCTCACCTACCGCCGTAAGCAGTTACCCCATGGCTCAGCAACTGGGCGGCGACGCGGATTATGCCGCCGCGCAGGTAGTGCTGACCACCGCATTTTCCGGCGTAACGGTGTTTTTATGGATTTTTGCATTCAAGGCGCTTGGCATGGTGGGGTGAAAAAGCCCAATCCATTACGCTGATTCGCGCTGTAAGCGGCGTTTGACAACGGGCGCGGCCTGTGGTAAGATACATCAATCCTTCCCAACACGAAGGGAAACGGGCGAACCCCGCCGCTCAACCGCAGAAAAGAGAGCCGTCCCACAGGCTGAAAGGACGGTCGCGCGGATCAGGCGGGTTCCCGCGCCCGAAAATTCGGCTAATCCCCGACGGCAGGCCCCCGTTATCCGGCTGCGAAAGTGAAAGCGCGCGAGCGCTTTAAGTCGGGTGGTACCGCGAAGGCTCCCTTCGTCCCAACGGCGGCGATTTTGCCGTGTCTGGGAGCGAATGGAACCTTTATTTGATTTCGCGGAAGGAGAAACCCATTATGGCTAAACAGGAAGAGCAGAAATTCGTTACGCACATCACGCCCCGCGGGGAGGATTTCTCGCAATGGTATACCGACGTTATCCTGCAAAGCGAACTGGTGGATTACGCGCCGGTGCGCGGCTGCATGGTGATACGGCCTTACGGCTACGCCATCTGGGAACGCATTCAGCAGGAAATGGACAAGCGCTTCAAGGCTACCGGCCATGAAAACGTGTATATGCCCATGCTGATCCCCGAAAGCCTGCTGCTTAAGGAAGCCGAGCACGTGGAGGGCTTCGCGCCGGAAGTGGCCTGGGTAACCCAGGGCGGCGGCGAGGTTCTGCAGGAGCGTCTGGCCATCCGCCCCACCAGCGAAACCATTTTTTGTGCCATGTACAGCAAGTGGGTGAGCAGCTGGCGCGACCTGCCCATGAAATACAACCAATGGTGCTCTGTCGTGCGCTGGGAAAAGAGCACGCGGCCTTTCCTGCGCACCAGCGAGTTCCTCTGGCAGGAAGGCCACACCATCCATGAAACCGCCGAGGAAGCGCAGGCGGAAACCCTGCAGATGCTGGATGTTTACCGCGAGGTAGCGGAAACCGAAATGGCGCTGCCGGTGCTGTGCGGCCGCAAGAGCGACAAGGAAAAGTTTGCAGGCGCGCAGGCTACCTACAGCATGGAGGCCATGATGCAGGACGGCAAAGCCCTGCAAGCGGGCACCAGCCATAACTTCGGCACCAATTTCGCCAAGGCGTTCAATATCCAGTTTCTCAGCCGGGAAGGGAAGCTGGAATATGTGTACGAAACCAGCTGGGGTGTGAGCACACGGCTGATCGGCGCCATCATCATGACCCACGGGGATGAACGCGGGCTGAGGCTGCCCCCGCACATCGCGCCCATTCAGGCGGTTATCGTGCCCATCGCCGCGCACAAGGGCGGCGTGATGGAAAAGTGCACGGAGGTACTGCAGCAGCTGAAAGCCGCGGGCTACCGCGTGAAACTGGACGACCGCGACACGGTTTCCCCGGGCTACAAGTTTAACGATTGGGAACTCAAGGGCGTGCCCGTACGCCTGGAGATCGGCCCACGCGATATTGAAAACGGCGTGGCTACGGTGTTCCGCCGCGACACCTGCGAAAAGAGTACCATGGCGCTGGACACGCTGGCGACTGAACTGGGCGGGCTGATGGATGCCATACAGCAAGGGCTGTACGACCAGGCTCAAGCGTACCGAGACGCGCACGTCACCGTGGTGAGCGATATGGACGAGCTGGGCAAAGCTGTGGAAAACGGCTTCGCGAAAACCATGTGGTGCGGCGAGCGCGCCTGCGAGGACGCGATTAAGGAGAAGTTCAACGCCTCCAGCCGTAACATGCCCTTCGACCAAACCCCTGTGGGCGACCGTTGCGTATGCTGTGGCAAGCCCGCGAAAAAGCTGATTTATTTCGCCAAAGCCTATTAACGAACCAAACACGGCGCGAAACGCGCGGATATGAAAAATCCGCGCGTTTCGCGCTTTGGCAAAGGAGGCGCCGGCATGAACCGACCCGAGAACCGCGCGCTTG
>JADGQP010000154.1 GCA_017881705.1 Christensenellaceae bacterium | reverse complement strand
CGCGCGTCTGTTTCTTCGTGAGCGGAAAAACACCCAAGGATTTCACCGGCGAGATTTACTGGGCGGGGTATTTTTACAGCAACGCCGGACTTACGCAGAATTAAGTCGCGGCCGCATGCTAAGCGTGAGAAAGAACAGACAGAATCAGCCCTATTGTGAACGTTTTGCTTGGTTGTTGCAGCCCGTCGCAAATTTCTCTTGCGTGGTTGCAGCAACCGTAGTATAATTCCAGCCTGTGGAGGGTGACAAAGCCGTTGTATCTGCGCGGACGGGGTTTCAAGCACGCCTGCCAGGGCAGATACGCCAACGGAGAGGCGGCAAGGCTTGGAGATCCGTAACGCGTAGGCTCCGCGATGTAAAAACCGTACTTGCGTGAAAATACCGTAACCAAGACAGCAGTTTCCGGCAAGCCATGGTTAAAAGCATTGCAAAGCGTCACCATCCGCCGGATTTTAGCAACCAGAGGACCGAAGAAGGGAGCTCCTTGCATGAAGTTGGTCAAATGCCCGCGCTGCGAGCTTAATTATATTCAGGAGGGCGAAAAATACTGTAAGGTTTGCATGCGTGAACTGAAAGGGGAACAGGCACAGGAAGATATGGAGCTTTGCTCGGTATGCAACGCTGCGCCCGCGCTGCCCGGCAAAGACGTATGCCTGAGTTGCTGGAAAGAAATGCAGCATGCCTCAACGGACGATGATGATAACGAAGCGGATCATGAAGCGGTGGATGAAAGCTCCATCGAGTTAAATTCCGTAAGCACCATGGATGAGATTCTGCCCCAGGTGCACGAAGATATTCCCGAACGGGAATATGGCGAGATAGAAAATGAGCTTTCGTTGGAAAGCGTTATCGAGGACGAGCAAAAAGAAGACGACGAGAGTGAAACAGCCGAAAAGGACGAGTAAAAAACGCGGGTCAGCGGCTGTGAGTGCCGTAAACGGGGGAGGAAAGGCGCGGAATGGCGATATTTGCTATCGGGGATCTGCACCTGCCCGGTAACGGCGCGAAGCCTATGGACATTTTTGGCAGCCATTGGGATCATCACATGGATACCATTCGGGAAAACTGGCTCAGGCTGGTCGGTCAGGATGATATCGTACTGATTCCGGGCGATATCAGCTGGGCGATGCAGTTTCAGGACGCGATGGGCGATCTTGCGGATATAGCGCGTTTACCGGGCATTAAGGTACTGCTGCGCGGCAACCATGATTATTGGTGGAGTTCCATTTCCAAATTGCGTTCCGTACTGCCCCAAGGCATGATCGCCCTGCAAAACGATGCTGTGGCTTTACAGGGCGTGGCTGTGTGCGGAACGCGCTGCTGGAATTTCCCATCCGAACAGTTTCCGCTGGACGAACAGGAAACAAAAATTTACCTTCGGGAATTGATACGCCTGCGTATGGCGCTGGACAAGGCGAAAAAGCTCGGCTTGCCAATCCTTACGATGACCCATTTTCCGCCGCTTTTACTGGATAGCGACGATACCGCGTTTTCTGCGCTTTTGGAAGAATACGGCGTTAAGATGTGTGTATACGGGCATTTACACGGCGCGGGGATTCACGGTGGTTTCACAGGTGAACATAACGGGGTGGAATACCGGCTGGTTTCCTGTGACGCCATCCATTTTTCACCGGTTCGGGTGATGGAAACACAAACCCGGGACGATCCGCATACGCTTGAATAACGGCAGCCAAACATAAGACCGAATTAGTTTAAAGGCGAAAACGCGTGATGGCGGTTCGCCTTTTTTGTTGTTCCAATCCATTTTCGGCGCTGAACGAACAGTAAAAATAAGTAGGAAAAAATATGCAAACAGAATATATGTTTGCTTGACGAGGTGGGTGAAAGTGGTTCATAATGGTGTTAAAGCCCATAGCGTGGTGAAAAGTGGAGATTGGAGGGGGAGCGATTGGACGAGAACGTCGGTTTAGAGAACGCCGTCGTACAAAGCGCCGAACCGCCCAAAAAGTTCACGTTCTTCGGCAGTTACTCCCATTCGATCGACGCGAAGGGACGGATTATTATCCCCAACGCCTACCGCGACGCGCTGGGAGATACCTTTACCATCGGGCCGACCCGTGATTTTAACGGCATTGCGCTCTATCCCGATGTGGTTTTCGACGAAATTCTTGCCGAACTGAGCCGGATGAACCAGCGAAAACCTTTCGTACAAAGCTATACTATGCAGTTTTACAAGCTCAGCTACCGCGATATGCAGCCGGACGCGCAGGGAAGGCTGCTGCTCCCCCCAAAACTGCGCCAACGGATCCTTTCGGAAGCCAAGGATCTGGAAATCAGCGGTGGGTACAATCACGTGCGCATCGTAGACGCACAGCAAGCCACCGAAGACGACCAAGAATTTATGACCAACAAAGACGAGATACTGGAAGAACTGGGCGATCTTGACGCAGATTGATCGTGTAAAAAAGGAGAGTCAAGGAACATGTCACAAGTTGCGTATAATCCTTATCAGGCGTATGACAGTCGCTGTTTTCAGCCGACCGATCGTTTTTACGTGCGCTCCTCCGTATTTTTACCCAACGGTGACGTGGACCCTTTGACCGGCATGCTCAAAAAGGATGCCCGCCGCCGCGGCCGCACCCAGGCGCTTCGGATGGAAGTGCATCGCCTTGATTTGGATTTTGATAAAATGAACGCGGCCGTACAAGCCCGGCAAAAAGAAAAAGGCATACGGATCCCGCTGCGTTACGCCGTGGCGCTCATCTTTGGCGTAATACTTTTGTGCGCGGTTATATTATTGGTACAGCAGGGCACACTGCTTCAGCGGCAGCGCAATTTGCAGGCCGAGCAGGAACGTATTGAAAGCATTCAGACACAAAACAACGACCTGCGCGCGAAGATCACGGAAGCGTCCGATGCGGCCACCATTTGTTATACAGCCTCGCAGGATCTGGATATGGTTCCCGCCAGTTCCACGCAAGCGATTCACCTGACGGCTGTGGATACCCGCCCAAGGGATAGCCAGGCACATGTAAGCGCTTCGGCAGCAACCCAAACGACGGGCGAAACGGCGCCAGCCGAGGGAGAATAAAGCAAAAGGGATCAGGTGTGGGGTGGAGCAGGCACGTACATCGCCCGGAAAGCGCCTTTTTACTCCATAAAAAGATTCCCTTTCGTCACGAGTTTGCCGCATACTACTCACGCTGGACAAATCGAAGCGATTGTGTTAATTTATATACCGTATGCGGGGTGGTAGAGGGACGGGGCGAACGTCCGAAAAAAGGCATTTCGAAAACAGCCGATCGGACGGAGAGCAAACCCGCTCAACATGGCATCCGCTTTGGTTATTCATGGGCGCATAAGGGCGCCAAACCAAACTTTTATGTGGCCATGTGATATCGCCTTAAGTCCATAGCATTCATTTTGGAGGCTGGCAATATGCTGCTGGGTGAACTCCTTCAAGACGTTACGGGGATTATCGAAACCAAGGGTAACCTGAATACAGATATCAACGCATTGACCCTTGACAGCCGGACGAAAACAAAGAACGGCCTGTTTTTCTGCATTGAGGGCGCGCGCTTTGACGCACACGATTTTGCGGCGCAAGCAGTACAAAACGGCTGCGTGGCGCTGATTGTCGATCGAATTTTGCCGCAGATCGACGTGCCTCAGGTAAGCCTGCAAAATGTTCGCTCGGCCATGGCCTACATCGCGGGCGCATTTTTTGGACATCCGGCTCAAAAACTGCGCCTTTTCGGCGTGTCCGGCACAAAAGGCAAAACGACGACCAGCTATCTGTTTAAATCGATTATGGAAAACGCCGGATATAAAATGGGACTGATCGGCACGACCGGCAATATGATCAGTAACGAGCATATTCACAGCAACCTTACCACGCCCGATCCCATCGACCTGCACCGCTGCTTCCGGCAAATGGTGGACGCTGGCGTAGAGGCTGTGAGCATGGAGGTAAGCGCGCACGCTATCGATATGCACCGTTTAGACGGCCTAACGTTCGAGGCGGCCGGGTATACTAACCTTTCGCAGGATCATCTGGACTATTTTCAGACGATGGAAAATTACTTTTTAACAAAAAAGAGCTTTTTTGTGGGCGGGCAGGTGCTAAACGCAGCGCTGAACGTGGACGAGGAATCTTCCGCCGATATTCTCAAGGATTTAAAAGTTCCCTACCTGACATATGGCATCAGCGGGAATGCCGATCTGTTCGCGCGTGATATCGAGATCAGCGAGAACGGCGTGAATTTTTCCATTCAACTACGCGGCGTTGAAACCATGGAAGTGCAAATGCAGATGACCGGCATGTTCAACGTTTACAACGCGCTGGCGGCCGCGTCGCTGGCCATGATCGCAGGCGTTGATAAAACCTCCATTTGCGAGGGCCTGCGAAACGTTAAAGCGGTTCCCGGCCGCATTGAAATGCTGGACACCGGAACGCCCTACAAAGTGATTTTGGACTATTCTCACTCGCCGGACGCATTGGAAAATATCCTCACCACAGTGCGTATGTTCACCAAGAAGCGCCTGATTGTCCTGTTCGGCTGCGGAGGCGACCGCGACCATGGCAAGCGCCCGATAATGGGTGAAATCGGCGGTCGACTGGCGGATTTCTCCATTCTAACCAGCGACAACCCCCGCACAGAAGACCCGGACGCGATTTTGGAAGCGATTGAGGAAGGCATGAAACCCACTCACGGCAAGTATACCGTGATCGAAAACCGCCGCGAAGCCATTCGCTACGCGTTGAAAATGGGCCGCGCCGGAGACGTGATTATTCTGGCAGGCAAAGGGCATGAAACCTACCAGGACGTGATGGGCGTGAAGCGCCCGTTTGATGAAAAGGTGGTCGTACAGGAATTGTTACAGGAGCTTCGAGGCGAAACGGGCGCTAAAGAATAACGGCGGGGAGTGCGTAGCGTATGCTCAGGCTGATTTTTGCTTTTATTCTTTCGGTAGTTGCAATGCTTACCATCACGCCGCGCGTGCTGCCGATTTTACGGAAACTAAAAATCGGGCAAACGGTATATGAATTGGGGCCGGAAACCCATAAAGCAAAGCAGGGCACCCCTACCATGGGCGGTCTGATTTTTGCCTTGGTTACCACAGCGATCGCATTGGCGCTGCATCTGGTGTGGTATTCGGACACGGATTTTGGCCTTGCGATTATTATCTTTTCACTGTTTAGCATGGCGATCGGCTTTGCGGATGACTATATTAAGGTTGTGCAGAAAAGAAACCTCGGTCTGGTATGGTGGCAGAAAGTCGTTGCGCAAACGGTAATTGGCGCCGCTTTTTCGTTCTTTTGCGCGCTGACACCCGCCATTGGCACCAAAATTGTGATCCCCCTGTGGAACATCGTTTGGGATATGGGCCCGTGGTATGTGCCTGTGATGACTGTATTGATCGTATTCATCATAAATAGCGCTAACCTGCAGGATGGGCTGGATGGGTTGCTGGCCAGCGTTGCGTCCGTCAGTTCGATCGCATGGACGGTGATATCGCTGCTGGGCGCGGTAACGGCGGGATCGGCGATGTTTCCCTCCATTGCCGGAAACTACGCAAACGTTGCGTTGGTTAGTCTTACGCTCGCAGGCACGTGCATCGGCTTTTTATGGTTTAATTTCTATCCGGCCAAGGTGTTTATGGGCGACACGGGCAGCATGTTCATCGGCGGTGCAACTGTTGCCATGGCGATGGTACTGAGAATGCCGATTCTGCTGCTGCTTACCGCCGCGACCATGATCGCCAGTTCCTTATCGGTCATTATTCAGAGAACCTACTTTAAGGCGACACATGGGAAACGCATTTTTAAGATGTCGCCGATACATCACCACTTTGAAAAGTGCGGGATGACCGAGCCGCAGATTGTCGCCATGTACACAGCGGTCACGGGCGTTTTATCGATCGTTGCGGTGCTTTCCCTGATATAATGTGAAACCGCGGTTCACGCGGGAGGGTGTTGGAATGAAATTTGAGAAAAAACGGGTGCTGATCGTTGGCATGGCGCGAAGCGGCATTGCGGCTGCCGAACTGCTGATAAACTATGGTGCGGTGCCGGTGCTGTACGACGCTAAAAAGGCCGACGCATTTGGCGACGAATTAAAACCGCTTCGGGGCACGGCGTGCGAATTTCACCTGGGCGAAGATCCGTTTGTGCTGCTGGACGGCTGCGATCTGGTCGTTATCAGCCCCGGCGTACCCATCGACTCGCCGATTGCCAAAGCGGCCCGGGAAAACGCCGTACCGCTGATTGGCGAACTGGAACTTGGGTTTATGCTTGCGCAGGGCGACATATTGGCGGTTTCGGGCACCAACGGAAAAACTACTACCGTAACGCTTTTGGGTAAAATGTTTGAAAACGCAGGCCGCGTGACTTACGTGGCAGGCAACATTGGCTACCCGCTTTGCGCCGCCGCGATCAGCAGTAAAAAGGGCGACGTGATTGTTACGGAAGTATCCAGCTTTCAGCTGGAAAGTGTGAAAACATTCCATCCCTGCGTAGCTGCGCTGCTCAACATAACGGAAGATCACCTCAACCGCCACGGTACGATGGAACAGTACATTCGCATGAAACAGCGGATCTTTGAGAACCAGACCGCGGACGATGTGGCCGTGCTGAACATGGACGACCCCATTCTTTTCAAAATGGCGGATAAGCTTAAGGCACGTGTGGCGTTTTTCTCGCGTACACAGCGCGTGGAAAACGGCGCCGATGTGGAAAACGGTAAAATCGTATGGCGTTGGGACGGCGTATCGAAGCCCATCTGCGATGCGGACCAAATCCTGATCCCCGGGCCGCACAACCTGGAAAACGCGCTGGCGGCCGCCGCTATGGCCTCATGCCGTGGCGTGCCGGCGGCGGTAATACGCCACACGCTCCAATCCTTCACGGGGGTGGAGCACCGTATCGAAAAAGTGCGTGTACTTGATGGCGTAACCTACATTAACGACAGCAAAGGCACCAACGTGGACAGCACCATCAAAGCCGTGCAAAGCATGAAAGCGCCGACGGTTTTGATTTTGGGCGGCTACGATAAACACACGGATTTTATGCCGCTCTGTCTGGAAATTGTATCGAGCGGGCAAATTTCACATATCGTGGTCATGGGGGAAACGGCAAGGCAGATTACCCATACGCTGGAGCTGGCCGACTATGCGGATGTTACGCAGGCTTACAGCATGGAAGACGCGGTTTTCAAGGCGCGCGCGTTGGCCGTATCGGGCGGCAACGTACTGCTTTCTCCTGCGTGCGCGAGTTTTGATATGTTCCGCGATTATGAGCAGCGCGGCGAAATTTACAAGCAAATCGTGAACGCTTTGAAATAAAGCGTAAAACAGCAGACTGTCGAGAACCTATGCCTGTTCGCCGAGGAGGTACCGCATGAAAACCCCGCGCGACCCCAAACGGGAAGAGATTGAGCAGTATCAGGCATACGGCGAATATGATTATGCCTACCGTCACCCGCCGGAGGAGCGAAACCGCCGCGGTCAAAGGGCGGACGGGGCGAAGGACGAGCCACCCATGCCGCCGCTTTCGCCGAAAGAAGCCGCCGAAACAGCGCGTTCCCACGCGCGTTTGGTAACCACGAGGCTGATCGTCGTTTTGGCGGTCATGGTGACGGTTATCATTCTGCTGCAAGGGCTGGTGTTTCGGCTCACCACGGTGTATGTGGTTGGCAACGTTACCAAAACACCGCAGCAGGTTGCCACGGAAGCAGGCTTGGTGAAGGGTCTGAACATGTTTTCCATTTCGGAAGATGAAATACGCGATAACCTGAGCTCGGACCATACGATCGTTTTCAAAGGCTTGCAAAAAGATTATCCCAATACCATCTACCTTTATATCTCCGAACGCCAGCCGGTGACGTGCCTGCAGTGGCTGGGACTTTTATATACAGTGGACGCGGAGGGCGTGGTAATCGACGAACGAAACACCACCGAACTGCCGCAGGGGATGCCTTCCGTCATCGGGCTTTCGATTTCCACCATCCACGTGGGGCAAAAGATGGAGGTACGCTCGCAGGAGCAAATGCAGGCATACCTGGATATCGTGTCCGAGCTGGAACTACAGGAATATCGCAGCCAGGTGAAGGAAATGAACCTTTCGGATACGGATAACCTGTTTTTGCAGCTGACGGACGGTATTTCCATACGGCTTGGCACAGGCGAATCCATGCGCGCGAAAATCGGTGCGGTGCGCACCGACATCCCTTACCTGGAGCAACTTGGGAAAACAGCGGGCGTGCTGGACGTTTCCACACCCGAGGATGCGAAATACAGCCCCGATAATTAAACGTTTGCTTTGAATTCGGCGTTGCTGTTTATGAAGGCGAGTAAATCGTTATGAAAAGTTTTAAAACCCAGCATAACCTGTTGACAGGGCAAGAAGTTTATAGTATGATTACATCCGTCGCCTGTGCGACACATCGCGGGGTAGAGCAGTTTGGTAGCTCGTCGGGCTCATAACCCGGAGGTCGAGGGTTCAAGTCCCTCCCCCGCAACCATTTGGCGGCGTAGCTCAGCTGGCTAGAGCATTCGGTTCATACCCGGAGTGTCGAGAGTTCAAATCTCCCCGCCGCTACCACAGGCCTTTCAACGAAGCCCCCGTGAGCAGCGGGGGCTTTCGTGTATACAAAGCGGACACTGCCACTTCTATTATACCGGCACAATTTGTTGCAAAACGAAAATATCCACCTCTTACTATCGCGGTCGAAGGATGCGAATGAGCAATAAAGGCTGGCGGTCTTCCGGTAATCCTTCCCGGTAACTGTATCGCCGACGATTCGGTACACCTGCCTGCGATGGGGATCCCGCTATTGCTTGGAGTGCCATTCCATGTTAAAATATACCAAACGCAGGAAGATAACACCCGAGCGAATCGTTGAATAAGAGTACGAATTTAACTTTCATTTTATTCGGATTTGGTATAAAAAGGTTGAAAAGCTGGAACCTGAAAGGCACCGAAAAGCGAGGTATTTCGCCGTAAAACGAAAAAAAGAGGCGAACAACGGACTTTTCTATTGCGTAATACAGATAAAAAGGTTACAATAAATGATGGTATCTTGGGTTTACACGCTTCCTATACGGTATAGGAGGGATCGAACGGAAACGTCCGTGGACGCGGCCCGGTAGCGGATCGCGGCAAATACCTGAGGAACAGGGGAATGTCTTGCCATGAAATCAACAATCGCAGCCATTGATTTTGGAACAAGCAAAATCGTAACGCTGATTGCCGAAACCAGCGGTACTCAACGGTGCGATATTATCGGTGCCGGCATTGCTATGTACGATGGTTTTATGGACGGCGAGTGGAATAACGCGCCTCTGCTTAATGAATCTGTTGGCAAGTCTATCGCCGAAGCCGAGCAGCAAGCCAAACGCAAGATCCGTGAAATCAACGTGGGTGTTCCCGGCGAGTTTTCACGTGTATACGCGGTGGAAACAACCGTGACCATCCAAGGTGCCGACCCGCGCGTAACGCCCAGGCATGTGGAAAAAATATTCGCAAACGCCGACAAGCAGCTTTCGCCTGTTCGCGGTGTGGTGGTGCATCGCAGCCCGGCGTGGTTCATGGTAGACGGCGGTAAGAAAACGTTGGAGCCTGTGGGCATGAAGGGTACGGAGCTTAAAGCGCTGGTTTCTTTCGTGGTAGCCGATACGTTTTTTCTGGATGATGTTATGGCGCGCCTTCGTGATATGAACATTACTGTCAGCGGATTTTTCAGCGCATCCACAGGCGAAGCGATGCTTTACTTGCTGGAGGAGGATCGGGATCGCACGGCGGTTCTCATCGACATTGGTTACCTTTGCACCGATATTATGGCGGTGGAAGGCGATGCGGTGATTTTCCAGAAAACCCTGCCGGTAGGCGGCGGACACATTGCCGCCGATTTGGCGGAAGGCCTGTCTATACCGCTTCCCGCCGCGGAACAGATTAAAAGAGATTACGTTTACGGCCTTTCGACGATCACACAGAATTATGCCGTATCCAGCGGTGACGGCCTGAAAACCGATAATTTTACGCAGGAGCAAGTGGCCGCAGTGCTGGAACCCCGCGTGGATGAACTGGCGGAGATGGTTAAAAACTGCATTGAGGAAAGCGGCGTTAAACTGGGCAACTGGTCCGCGCTCTACCTTACGGGCGGCGGCCTGAGCCTTAACCGGGGCGGCCGAGATTACTTGGCTGGTAAGCTGGACAGGCCCGTGCGGGAGACCATCAAGCGTACCATTAAGCTGTCCAGCCCGATTTACGCCAGCGCCATGGGGCTAATGGATCTGATTATCGATACCATCGAATCCCGCAACGTTCCGGCGGGCGGCATGACGGGCGGCATCAAGGATTTCTTCAAGAGCTTGCTGGGCAGCTAAGGCGCGTAGGTTTTCGTCGCGCTATAACGCAATGTCAGACTAGGGGGATTGACTGTGCTTGAATTTCAGATTGAGGACCAACAGAGCTTTGCAACCATCAAGGTCATCGGTTGCGGCGGCGCGGGCAACAACGCTGTAAACCGCATGGTAGATGCGGGTTTAAAGGGCGTTGAGTTTATCGCGGTCAACACGGATCGGCAGGCGCTTTCCATGAGTAAGGCGAGCACCACAATCCAAATTGGTGAAAAGCTCACCAAAGGCCTCGGCGCCGGCTCGGTGCCCGATATCGGCCGCAGGGCCGCAGAGGAGAGCCGTGAAGAAATAGCCCAAGCAATCAAGGGTGCGGATCTCGTATTTGTTACTGCTGGCATGGGCGGCGGTACAGGCACGGGCGCTGCGCCGATCGTAGCGGAAATCGCGCGCGACCTGAACTGCCTCACGATTGCCGTGGTCACCAAGCCGTTCCAGTTTGAAGGCAAACAGCGCATGAAAAACGCCGAGATGGGCGTAATTGATTTAAAACAGCGCGTGGACACCTTGGTGGTGATCCCCAACGACCGTCTGTTGCAAGTGGTCACCAAAGGCACGACGATGCTGGAAGCCTTCCGTATCGCGGACGATGTGCTCCGCCAGGGCATTCAGGGTATCAGTGACCTGATTGCCGTACCTGCGCTGATTAATCTGGATTTTGCAGACGTTAGAACCGTTATGGAGTCCGGCGGACTCGCGCACATGGGAATTGGCGTGGGCAAAGGCGAAAACCGCATGGTGGACGCGGCGAAAAATGCGATTGCCAGCCCGCTGCTGGAAACCAACATCGATGGGGCTCGCGCGGTGCTTATCAATATCACCGGCGGCGAGGACATGAGCATTATCGATATCAATGAGGCGGCAAGCCTTGTGATGCAAGCCGCGGACAGCGAAGCCAACATCATATTCGGCGCGGGCATCGACAATGATATGAACGACGAAGTCCGCATCACGGTAATCGCGACCGGCTTTGAAAAAACGCCTTTCCCGCCCAGAGAAAAGGGCAAAGCCATGGGTGCGGACCGTGATTGGACGCGCGCGCAGGGCACTGCGGACAACCGCGGTTATGGCTCAAACTACCGGCCTACGCCGCTGGTTAGGCAAGAATATCCTACGCCTTCCTATGAAGACATGAGCTTCGGCACTTCCGCCGAGGAAGAATATCAGGGCGGTAACCCCGCCTACGGCGATATGTCGCGCAACATCCCCACGCCCGCGGCAATGCCGCCGATGATGCAGCAGTATCAGGGCGGTTATAATGCCGGTTACCCGCAGGGCTATAACCAGCAAGCGGGCGGCGACTACAACATGCAGAACCCCTACCAGAATACTCAGCCGATTCCCCAACCGATGGAATATGGGCAAAGCTACGCCGGTATGCAGCCACAAAACGCGCAGCCCGGGCAGTACACCTCCTCGTATTCCGCGGGACAGCCTGCGCCGGAAAAACCCGATGAACAGAAAGGCCGCGGTGCATCCGTAGACCGAGACGATCTGGGCGTGCCCGCATTCCTACGTCGAGCGAAGAAGTAAGTTTTTATAAGTAAAATGTGCCTCCGTATTGCTTTTAGCAAAACGGAGGCGCTTTTGTATACCCTGTAGATGAATCTCGGTAAAATGCTGAACGAACTATAAACATGACGCCAGAGTATGGGGGAAAGCTAAATTCTAAATTTCGGTGGACAATGAAACGTATACAAAGAGGCCGAGCCTTTCGGCCCGGCCTCTTTGTATACGCTTGTGAAACGGCTTAATACATGCCGCCCATTCCGCCGCCGCCCGCGGGCGCGGCAGGTTCGGGAGCGGGGATGTCGGTAACGAGGCTCTCGGTGGTCAGGATCATCGCGGCGATGCTGGCGGCATTCTGCAACGCCGAGCGGGCGACCTTCGTCGGGTCGATAATGCCGCGCTCGATCATGTCCACATACTCGCCCTTCATCGCGTCATAACCGTAGCCGATTTTGTGGCTGTTCTTCACGTTTTCCACAATAACGCTGCCGTCAGTACCGGCGTTGATGGCGATCTGGCGCAGAGGCTCTTCCAGCGCGCGCAGGATAATCTGCACGCCCGTTCTGGCGTCTCCGGCGAACTTCTCCAGCTCAGCCTGAACGTTAGACAGAACGTTGATAAACGCAACACCGCCGCCGGGTACAATGCCTTCCTCGACCGCCGCACGGGTGGCCGCCAAAGCATCCTCAATGCGCAGCTTGCGCTCCTTCATTTCCACCTCGGTCGCAGCGCCGACCTGAATAACCGCCACGCCGCCAGCCAGCTTAGCCAGGCGTTCCTGCAGCTTTTCGCGGTCGTAATCGCTGGTGGTATCCTCAATTTGCTTGTGGATACTGTTCACGCGGGCGTCGATATCAGCTTTGCTGCCAGCGCCTTCCACGATCGTGGTGTTGTCCTTGTCCACTTTCACCTGGCGCGCGGAGCCCAGCATGTCGATCTTGGTATCTTTCAGTTCCAGGCCGAGTTCTTCGGTAATCACCTGGCCGCCGGTTAAAATGGCGATGTCGCGCAGCATTTCCTTACGGCGGTCGCCGAAGCCGGGAGCCTTTACGGCTACGCAGGTGAAAGTGCCGCGCAGTTTGTTGAGCACCAGTGTGGCAAGCGCTTCGCCTTCAACATCCTCGGCAATGATGAGCATCTTCTTGCCGGCCTGCACTACCTGCTCCAGCACAGGCAGGATCTCCTGAATGTTGCTGATCTTCTTATCGGTAATCAGGATCATCGGATTGTCCAGCACCGCTTCCATCTTTTCGGAATCGGTAACCATGTAAGCGCTGGAGTAGCCGCGGTCGAACTGCATGCCTTCCACGGTGGTCAGCTCGGTCTTCATGGTTTTGCTTTCTTCCACGGTAATCACGCCGTCTTTGCCAACGGTTTCCATGGCGTCGGAAATGAGCTTGCCGATTTCCTCATCGCCTGCGGAAATGCTGGCGACCTGGGAAATCGCTTGTTTGCCGTTAATGGGCTGGCTGAGATTGCGCAAACCCTCAACCGCTGCATTCACAGCGGACTCAAGGCCGCGTTTGAGCACCATGGGGTTGGCGCCTGCGGCCAGGTTACGCAGACCTTCGCGAACGATCGCCTGTGCCAACAGCGTGGCGGTGGTGGTGCCGTCGCCGGCAACATCGTTGGTTTTGGTGGCGACTTCTTTCACCAGTTGGGCGCCCATGTTTTCAAACGGATCTTCCAGATCAATCTCTTTGGCGATCGTTACGCCGTCGTTGGTGATAAGCGGCGCACCGAATTTCTTATCCAGTACGACGTTGCGGCCTTTGGGGCCTAACGTGATTTTTACGGTATCCGCAAGAATGTCCACGCCTTTTTGCAGTGCGCGGCGGGCGTATTCGCCGTATTTAATTTGCTTTGCCATAATGGTTGCTCCTCCTTAAGTTTATTCCACGGTAGCCAAAATGTCGCTCTGGCGCACAATGATAAGCTCCTGAGTATCCAGCTTTACCTCGGTGCCGGCGTACTTGCTGTAAATAACCTTCTGGCCGGGCTTGACGTACATGGTGATTTCCTTGCCATCCACCATTCCGCCCGGGCCAACGGCAATTACTTCGGCCATTTGAGGCTTCTCCTTGGAAC
This sequence comes from Christensenellaceae bacterium, assembly GCA_017881705.1. Lineage (GTDB taxonomy): Bacteria > Bacillota > Clostridia > Christensenellales > Aristaeellaceae > CAXXOK01. Next base: position 758 of record JADGQP010000154.1, on the reverse strand, counting down.
CGCTCGTGAGCAGGATGCCACCTTTTGTGGTTTCTTCCGACTCAATGTTTTTGATGACAACGCGATCGCCCAACGGCTTAACGTTCATGATAGTTCCTCCCTATCCAGTCATAGATTATCGATCTTGTTAGCACTCACTAATACCGAGTGCTAACAACGTTGTTAGTTTACGTCATTTTACGGGTTTGCGCAAACGTGCCGAAAGCCATGAACCGGATTGAATAGGTTGAGTAAAGCATGGAAGGGCAGAAACAGCAGATTTATGCAAGATAACTCGCAGATGCTAAGCTATGCTCTAAAAATCTTCAAAAATCAAAAAGCATCAGGTTCTGTTTTATGATACAATTTGAACACTTGGAAGGGGGCGTGCAGATGACGCTCGAGTGGCCGGAAACGCTGGTGGCATGGTACCACGCCAATCGGCGGAATCTGCCGTGGCGTAATACTCGCGACCCTTATGCCATATGGATTTCGGAGATCATGCTGCAGCAAACGCGCGTGGAAACCGTAAAAGAATATTACCGGAGGTTTCTTATACGTTTTCCGGACGTGCAGGCGCTGGCTGACGCGCCCGAACAGGATGTGCTGAAACTTTGGGAAGGGCTGGGGTATTACAGTCGTGCGCGCAACCTGCAAAAGGCTGCCAAGGCTGTTGTGAACCTCTGCGGCGGACAGCTGCCTGATACAACGAAGGAATTAATACATTTGCCGGGCATAGGGGAATATACCGCGGGCGATATCGCAAGTATCGCGTATGG
>JADGQP010000153.1 GCA_017881705.1 Christensenellaceae bacterium | reverse complement strand
TGTGCGGATAGGGTGGATTTACGTTGTCATGCGCGGCGCGCCCGTAAACAGCGCGACGTTTACCTCGGTTTCCACGGAGGCGCCGGGATACGCGCACATCATTTTCGCGTTTGTATCCGAAAGGCGCGCGCAGGGTTTTGCGGGGTCGTGCGTCCAACTTTGGGACGGCGTACCGGCTAACGGCTCGAAAGGCCCATCCGCCGGCGTTGCGTTGACATGCGCCTGTAAAGCTGCCTGTGCCTGCGTTTGCCGTGCGGTCTGCGGGGTTAGCAGCTGCACGGTGTCCACCAGCAGTTTCGCGTCCTCTTCCTCACGGAAGGACAGTTTACCGGTCAGTACCACCAGATTATCGGCCACCAACAGATTTACGAACCGGTCGTAAATCTTCGGGAACACGAGGCCCTCGATTTGCCCAGTCAGATCTTCCAGAGTGATAATGCCCATCATGGAGCCTTTTTTCGTAATTCGGCCTTTCGCCAGCGCCAGAATTCCCGCCCTCGACACACTGTCCCCGTCGTGATCCAGGCCGTGGTTTTCGTTTTCGGCCATAGTTTGCACGTCCAACACAGTTGTAAAGCCGGAACGCAGCAAATCCGCAACCTCGTCCAGCGGGTGGCCGGAAATGTATACGCCGGTCATTTCCTTTTCCATGTTGAGCAGCGCCTTGCGGCTATGCTCCGGCAGCGTCGGCACATCGGCGTGCGCGGGGCTGGCGGTGGTGCCCATCATATCGAACAGGCTTACCTGGCCGGAAAGGTTGCTCTTGCGCTTCTGCGCGGCGTCGTCAATAATGCGCTCGTACACCGCCAGCAGCTGCGCGCGGTTGTAGTGCCCAAAATCAAACGCGCCCGCTTTGATTAAGCTTTCCACCACGCGCTTGTTGATCGTTTCCACCGGCACGCGGTCGGCAAAATCGAAAATATCGCGGTACGGGCCGCTTACGCGGCTTTGCACAATGGCTTACACCGCGCCGAAACCCACGTTTTTCACCGCGCCCATGCCGAAACGGATGCCGGGCTTGCCCTGCGCGTCCGTACCGACGGTGAATTTCCAGCCGCTCTGGTTTACATCCGGCGGCAGCACGGGGATGCCGCGGGTACGGCAATACTGGATATAGCCGGCGATTTTTCCGGTGTTGTCCATAACGCTGTTCATAATGGCGGCCATAAACTGTACGGGGTAATGGCGTTTCAGCCAGCCCGTTTGCGCGGCCACCACGCCGTAAGCCGCGGCGTGGCTCTTATTAAAAGCGTAACTGGCAAAGGCGGTCATGTCGTCAAAAAGCTGCTCGGCCACGGCTTCGGGTACCCCGCGGCGCACGCAGCCCTCCACGGTCACGCTGCCGTTTTCATCCGTTATGCCGTGCACGAAACATTCGCGCTCTTTGGCCATAACATCTTTTTTCTTTTTGCTCATGGCGCGGCGCACCAGGTCGCTGCGGCCGTACGAATAACCGGCCAGGTCGCGCACGATCTGCATTACCTGCTCCTGATAGACCATGCAGCCGTACGTAACGTCCAATATGGGTTTCAGCAGCGGCGTGGGGTAGCGGACCGAGGCGGGGTCGCGCTTGCCCGCGATGTAGCGCGGTATACTCTCCATCGGGCCCGGGCGATACAGCGATATCGCGGCGATAATATCCTCAAAGCATTCCGGCCGCATGTTTTGCAAAAACGCGCGCATCCCGCCGGATTCCAACTGGAATACACCGTCCGTATCCCCCTGGGCGATCATTTCGTACACCGTAGGGTCGTCCAGCGGAATTTCCTCGGCCTTCATATTCACGCCTGCCTGGCGCATCAGGTCCAGCGAATCGCGGATTACGGTGAGTGTGCGAAGCCCCAAAAAATCCATTTTAAGCAGCCCCAGATGCTCCAGCGTGCCCATGGGATATTGGGTGGTAACTACGTCGTCGTTCACCTGCAAAGGCACGTAATCGGTCACGGGCCTGGCGGTAATCAGCACGCCCGCCGCATGGGTGCTGGCGTGGCGCGGCATTCCTTCCAGCGCCATGCTGGTTTCAATCAACTGCGCCACGGCCGGGTCGGTCGTTACCATTTCATGCAACTGCGGGCTGATCTGTACGGCTTTCTCCAGTGTCATATCCAGTGCAAAAGGGATCGCCTTGGCCACCTGATCCACCGCCGAGTAGCTCATGCCCAGCACACGCCCCACGTCGCGTACGACAGCCTTGGCTTTCATGGTGCCAAAGGTGATAATCTGCGCCACATGATCGGCGCCGTACTTGCGGGTAACGTAATCAATCACTTCCTGGCGGCGTTCGTAGCAAAAATCCACGTCGATATCCGGCATGCTTACGCGTTCGGGGTTTAAAAAACGCTCGAACAGCAGGTTGTACTTCAGCGGGTCAAGCATGGTGATACGCAGCGTATACGCCACGATGCTGCCAGCTCCGCTGCCGCGCCCCGGGCCAACCATGATGCCGCTGCGCTTGGCATAATCGATAAAGTCCCAAACGATCAGAAAATAGTCCACGAACCCCATCTGGGAAATTACGTCCAGCTCGTAATTCAGGCGCTTGCGCGGCTCGCTTTCGGGGTCATCCGCCTGGTCGGGGTAAAAATGGCGCATCCCCTCCATGCATAGGCGGGTGAGCATCGCAAGCGGCGTTTCGACGGTTTCGATGGGGTAGGTAGGCAGGTGACGAGTAGCAAAATCGAACGCCACATTGCAGCGCGCGGCGATTTCGGCGGAACGCGCCACGGCGTCGGCGTAGGCGGGGAAAAGCGCAAGCATTTCCTGCTCGCTTTTTACATACAGCTCCTCGGTTTCCATGCGCATACGGGTTTCATCCTGCAAGGTTTTGCCGGTTTGCACGCACATCAGCACTTCCTGCGCGGCGGCGTCCTTGCGGGCGAGGTAATGGCAGTCGTTGGTGGCCACCAGCGGGATGCCCGTTTCCCGCGACAGGGCGACCAGCTCCGGCAGCACCTGCTTTTCCTCGGGAATGCCATGATCCATAATTTCAATGAAGTAGTTGCCTTTGCCAAACATTTCCTGCATGTTCAGCGCGTACGCGCGCGCGTCCTCGCGCCGGTTTTGCAAAAGCAGCTTGGGCAGGTCGCCGCTCAGGCACGCGCTAAGGCAAATGAGCCCTTCGGAATGCTCCTTAAGCAGGCTGTAATCAATCCTCGGGCGATAGTAGAAACCTTCGGTAAATCCTGCGCTGATTAGCTTGGTGAGGTTTCGGTAGCCCGTTTGGTTTTCACAAAGCAAAATGAGGTGGCTGTACTCGCGGCTGACAACGGTTTTATCAAAGCGGTCGGGGCAGATATACGCCTCGCAGCCGATGATCGGATGGATGCCTGCCTCCGTACAGGCGGTGTAAAAATCAACCGCGCCGTACATCACGCCGTGGTCGGTTATGGCACAGTGCGTAAAGCCAAGCGTTTTCAGCTGTTCCACCAGCGGCTTGATGCGGCAGGCGCCATCCAGAAGGCTATATTCGGTGTGCAGGTGCAAATGGGCAAAAGCCATAATTTCTCCTTATCAAAACAGACGCGATAGCAAACGCGGCGTGTGCCGTCCGGGTTGAGTATACCTCAAACACGGCGGTGGTTCAAGCCTTGCCGCCGCGAAGGTGCTGTGCTATACTATTTGCAGCCGGTTTTCAGGCGGCGTGAACAGAAAAACGGGGAAGAGGGGGCGTGCCCATGGCGTTTTTTGAAACAGACCAATCCGGCGTGCTCTGGGACTCCGTTGCGCTGCCCAACGCCTTTATTTGCGAATATATGCCCTCCGCACCGGAAGGTTATGTGAAAGCATACCTGTACGGGCTGATGTACGCGCGCTATCCGCAGGCTGGGGACGGGCTTACAGCGGAAACGCTGGCTAAGGAACTGGGCATGGAGGAAGCGGAGGTACTGGCGGCTTTCCAATACTGGGAACGCTGCCGCCTGATGATGCGCACGCAGGATCAGCCGCCGCGTTTTGTCTACTTAAGCGTGCAGCAGGCGATGCTGGGGCGGCAGGCCGTACCGGCGGACGAAGCGTATATGCAGTTTGCGCAGGCGCTGTATGCCATATTTGGGGAAAAACGCAAACTCCATGGCGGGGAAACCCAGCTGTGTTACGAATGGGTGGAGCAGCTTGGGCTGCCGCGCGAGGTGGTGCTGATGATGGTGCAGCACCTGGCG
>JADGQP010000152.1 GCA_017881705.1 Christensenellaceae bacterium | reverse complement strand
TTTTCCGGCTGCGATGCGCGGGGCGCGGCTCCCGTGTCAAACCGTACGGGTCTGCTTGGCGGACGCGCGGCAAACGCGCGGGGTGCGGCTTCCGCGGCAGAGCGCACGGGTCTGCTTTGCGGACGCGCGGCAAACGCGCGGGGCGCGGCGTTCTCCGCGTCGGGCCGCATAGGCCTGCTTTGCGGGCGTGCGGTAAACGAGCGGGGCGCGGAGGGTTCCTCACGCTCTGTTCTGGCAGACGTATGAGCGGCACGGGGCTGTGAGAAACGCGTACCGTGGTGATCGCCGCCGTTTCGCGGTGTGCGGGGCACCATGGCGTTGCCGCGGGAATCTACATTCTTTACCAGCGCCGGACGGGGCGAGCGGGGAACTTTGATGGTCTCGGTAAATACCTGCATGGGCCATGCGCTATCGTGACGCGGTATTTTTTTGCCGATCAGTTTCTCGATGGCAGCGAGGTCCTTCATTTCGTCGATGCAGCAAAAACTGATCGCGTCGCCGGTAAGGCCCGCGCGTCCTGTGCGCCCGATGCGGTGTATGTAGGCTTCCGGTTCGTTGGGCAAATCGTAGTTAATCACGTGCGAAAGACCGATTACATCAATGCCGCGCGCGGCGATATCCGTGGCGATCAGCACCTTCAGCTCGCCGTTTTTAAAACTGCCCATGGCGGCCTGCCGTGCGCTCTGGCTTTTATCGCCATGAATCGCCATAGAGGGCACGCCCAGAAACGCAAGCTCCTTCACCACACGGTCCGCGCCGTGCTTGGTACGGATGAACACCAGCGCGTTTTCCACTTCCGGCTTTTTCAACAGATCGGCCAGCAGAAATTTCTTGTTGTTCTTATCCACCATATAAAGCGTTTGGCGGATGCTGTCCACCGGGCTGGTAACGGGATCCACCTTTACGGTAACAGGCTGATTCAGGATGGTCTTGGTGAGGGTTTCCACCTCGGAGGGCATGGTGGCCGAAAACAACAGCGTCTGCCGCTTCTGGGGCAGCAAGGCAATAATGCGTTTTACGTCGTGGATGAAGCCCATATCCAGCATCCGGTCTGCTTCATCCAGCACGAAAACTTCGATGTAGCTTAAGTTGATGTATCCCTGCCCGATCAGATCGTTCAACCGGCCCGGGGTGGCGACCAGAACCTGTGGAAAGCGTTTCAACTCCGCTACCTGCCCGTACTGGTTCACACCCCCAAAAATCACGCAGGAACGCAGGGGCATGTGCTTGCCATAAAGTTGGAAGTTCTCCTGTATTTGTATGGCTAACTCGCGCGTGGGCGTTAATATCAGCGCGCGCGGCCTGCGGGGCTCAACCGGAGGAACGGTGGAGAGCCGCTGTAATATCGGCAGCGCGAAGGCGGCGGTTTTTCCCGTGCCGGTTTGCGCGCAGCCCAGTACGTCCCTGCCGGCGAGCACCAGCGGGATGGTTTCCCGCTGAATGGGGGTGGGTTCCTCGTAGCCCGCCTCCTGTGTCGCTTGAATCAGAGGGGCGATTAGTTGCATCTCGGTAAAATTCATGTTTGTGTCCTTTCCATTTCGTACCCCGCACGGCGGCAGGATCAGGTGAAACCTTTCCAGCCCAAGCCGCACGGAGTTTCCATTATACCATAGAGCGGCAGTAAAAGCAAAGCGGCAAGTGATATTCGTTTGCCGTGTATTTGTTGTTTTTAGTCCATTTTGTACAGCTGGAAGAAAAAGGATGAAAAAATTGGCGGAAGCAGTTATCACAGAGTTGCAGCAAACACACGAACAAAACAAGAACCAGCAGGATGGCCGGAATTGTTTTTCGTGTCGGGGTGTGCCTCTATTGTAGGATGCCGCAGAAAACCGGCATTTTATGCCACGCCTTGTTCACGTGAGAAGCATATACTTCGGCGTAACGATTATAACAAATATAAAATTACCGAAAAATGGTAAAAAGTATAGGACGAAAACTAAAAATTAGTATAAAATGAAACCTGTCGGAACTGCATGCCACCGAAACTGCAAGCGACATGGGAGAGAAACGTATGAAAGTTCTCTTGAGAGGGTTGCTTATACTTGCGATGCTGTTGCTTTTATGCCTGCTTCCGTCGCCGGCGCCCACGTCGGACGCGTTTGCCGAAAGCGCGCCGCTGCCGACCGTAACACAGGCACCTATGACATTGGCTGCATTGCTGCCGGATGATTCGGCAGGCCCTCAACCAGACCCATCGAGTTATCTGCCCAACGATACCGGCTATCAGGATGCAAGCCTGTCCATCAAGATCGCGCAGATCCGCCAGTATGATACGAACATCCTGGTGGCACAGATTACCGTGCGGGACGCCAGCCAGCTGCGCACGGCCATGGCTGGTTCGTTCGGCTCCACGCGCAATATACCGGGGGCAAAACTGGCCCAGCGTTACAACGCCGTGTTCGCGGTCAACGGCGATTATTTCAACTATAGCAACACGGGATACATTATTCGGCAGGGAAAGCTGTACCGCGACAATCTCGCGGAAGGCTCCGACGTGCTGCTGATTGACAACCACGGCGATTTCCACGCGATACAGGACGCAACGGAGGACAAAATCGCGGCGTTTACCGGAACCGTCGTTAACTCGTTCAGCTTCGGGCCGGCGCTGGTGGTGGATGGTAAAGCCCAGCCGATTACAAAGAATAACCACATCGCTTCCGACGATACCACGCAGCGGATGATCATTGCGCAGACAGGGCCGCTCGCTTACCTGTGCGTGGCGGCCGAGGGGCCTGAAAACGAAGGCAGCACAGGGCTTACACTGGAACAGGCGGCTACGCTGATGGAAAGCCTGGGCTGCGAAACGGCCTATAACCTGGACGGCGGCGGCTCATCCACGATGGTGCTGAATAACCGGAAGATCAACGCCCTAAGCACGCACAAAGTGCGGGACATTTGCGATATCCTCTACTTTGCCACGTTGGTTACACCCGCGGAGTAGACGAACAAACCGCCAGATACGGAGGTGGGTAAAATGAACGAACCCGCTGCAATGGCAACGGTTTTGGGGAGGATTCTCTACCCTTACGGGGCGTGTGTAGCATTCTCCGCGGCACTGGGATGCCTGTTGTTTACCTGGCTTTGGAAGAAACAGCGTAAGGGAAAAATTGCCGATGGGCTGCTGTTTGCGCTGTTAGCTGTGCCGTGCTGCCTGCTGATGGCGCGCGCAGGTTATTGCGCCGTAAGGGTGGATTTTCTTGCGGTGGATTACTCGCCGTCTTTTCCGCTGCGCCTGGACTGGGGCGGGTATTCGCTGGTGGGCGCGTGCCTGGGCTTGCTGTTGGCGATGGGGCTTTTCAAACTCGCTTTGGGTGTGCCGATAACCGATACGGCAGACTTGGCCGTACCGGCGGCGCTGCTTGCACTGGCAGGGATTCGCCTGGCGGAGGTCTTCACTACGGAGGGCATTGGAAGTTACGTGGATAACGTTGCGCTGCAATGGTTTCCGCTGGCGGTTCAGGATACGTATGGCGATTGGGTGATGCCGATTTTCTTTTGGGAAGCGGTAACGGCGCTGATCCTCTGCGGGGGTCTGCTCGTGTATCGCCGCAGAGCCAGGCGCGGCGATGCGGCGCTCACGGGTATGCTCCTTTTCGGGCTGATGCAGATCCTGCTGGAAAGCCTGCGAAATGACGATTTTTTGCGCTTCGGTTTCGTGCGGGTCAACCAGTTGCTTGGGTTAGGTCTTGTGTTGTTCGCCATCGCCGTTTGGTTGTCGCGCGCCCGGCCGACGCGCACGCTGACGGCGGGCGTTTGCCTGGCGGTGGTTGCATCAACGGGGTTGATGGTATGGGTAGAATTTGCGCTTGACAAATCTTCTTTGTCCAATATCTTACTTTATGCCGTTCTTTGCGCCGCGCTCTTTGTTTTGGCGGCGCTCGGGCTGGCGATGCGCAATCGGGGTGCGAAGGGGGAGACCGCGCGTGCGGAAGGGTAATAGCTGGCTGGCTTTATTATTGATCGGGGTTCTGTGGTTCGCTCCGGCGCTGGCGGATAAGCAGATTACGTTTACGTTTGTAGGGGACTGCACCGTAGGCTGTGAGGATCGTTTGCTTTTTCAGGATAATTCGTTTGCCGCGTATGTAAACCAATACGGTTACGCGTATTTCCTTGCCAAGATGAAGGACTTTTTCTCACAGGACGACCTCACGGTAGGAAACTTTGAGGGCGTGCTGAAAACCAACGCTTCAGGAGCGGCAAATAAAACTTATTGTTTCCGGGGTCTGCCGGATTATGCAAAGATCCTCACATTAGGCGGAATCGACGCGGTGAGCTTGGCCAATAACCACACCGGCGATTACGGCGCCAAGGGTCGCAGGAGCACGCTTAAAGCGTTGGCCACCGCGGGTGTGAAACCCTTTGGCAACGGCGAAACCTTCCTGTATCAAAAGGACGGTGTTACGGTCGCCTTTTGCGGTTTTTGGGGCGTAGGGTTCAACAAGCGCGACGATATCGCGGCGTATATCCGCAAACTTAAAGCGGATGGCGCGGACGCCGTTGTTTGCGCGCTCCACTTTGGCGAGGAATATGCCACCAGCCACAGCAAAGTACAAACGGAAGTGGCGCGTATGGTGATCGACGCGGGCGCGGACCTGGTGGTGGGACATCATCCCCATGTGGTGCAGGGGATGGAGGTCTACCAAAACCGAACGATCTTTTACAGCCTGGGGAACTTCCTTTTCGGCGGCAATGTGCTGGTGCGCGCCAACGAATGCCTCGTGCCGCGCGTTACACTGCGCTTTAGCGACGACGGTCAATACCTGGGGCAGCAGACGAATCTTTATCCGGCGAATATATCGGGCGATCCCGTGAACAACGACTACCAGCCCAGGCTGGTCACGGGCGAGGCGGCACAGTCGGTGTTTGGCCTGATGGATGCGGACAGCGCCGATACGGAAGGAGAGTACACCCAAAGCGATTCCAGCAGGACGTATGCGTTTCTGCCCGCAAGCGAACCGTGACCGTGTACGAAACAGCCGTGACATTCCAGAAAATGTACCCGAGAATTATAAGTACCTATGTTTACTTTTAGGATACGTAAAAACGGAAACTAAAACAGCTTATGCACAGACTGTTGACTTACCGATTTAGGGGTATCGGGGGGCCGAAACCCACCGATTGAAATCCGAAACCAGCGACATGCGCGGTGGTTTCGGAAGCCTTGCGCAGCAAGGTTTTTCGGCGCCCTTTCCCGCCCGTAAGCGAAGCGAACAGAGGAAGGGAGTAAGCTCGACAAAGTGGCGCAGCCACTTTGTCGATAAATAAAGCGGAAGCCGTTACGGCTTCCGCTTTGCTTTTATAACGCTTACGTGCTTAGAATTTCAACGGGTTGAGCTTAATGGACGGGCCCATGGTGGAGCTGATGTACAGCGAACGGATATAAATGCCCTTCGCGGTAGAAGGCTTCGCCTTGTTGATTGCATCCATCAGCGCCTTGAGGTTCTCGCCAATTTTTTCGGGGCCAAAAGAGGCTTTGCCCACGGGGCAATGGATAATAGCGGTTTTGTCCACGCGGTACTCGACCTTGCCGGCCTTGATATCGTTGATGGCCTTGGCCAGATCCATGGTAACCGTGCCGGACTTCGGGTTAGGCATCAAGCCTTTGGGGCCAAGGATGCGGCCGATGCGGCCGACGACACCCATCATATCCGGCGTGGCGACGATAACATCGTAGCCAAACCAGTTTTCCGCCTGGATCTTCTGTACCATTTCCTCGCCGCCAATGAAATCCGCGCCCGCGGCCTCGGCTTCCTTGATCTTGTCGCCTTTGGTGATAACCAACACGCGCACGATACGGCCGGTGCCATGGGGCAGTACTACAGCGCCGCGAACCTGCTGGTCCGCGTGGCGGGGATCGACGCCCAGACGGCAGGAAATTTCGACGGTCTCGTCAAATTTCGCCTTGCTGGTCTTGCAAACGAGGTCGCAGCCCTCATTGGGATCATAGGCTTTAAGGGGGTCGATCAGCTTAACGCTGTCTACGTAATGTTTACCGTGTTTCATCGTTCAATTCCTCCCTGTGGTCGTAACGGCACAATGTCCTCCCACAAACGTTTAGGGTTACCTGCGGTTATTCCTCTACCGTGATGCCCATGGAGCGCGCGGTGCCGCGCACCATGCTTTCGATGCTCTCGATTTCCGTGGCGTTTTCATCGGGGCGTTTGATTTCGGCGATCTTACGCACCTGCGCCTTGGTGAGCATGCCGACCTTGTCGCGGTTGGGGCGGCCGCTGGCGGTTTCGATGCCCAGTTCCTTTTTAATCAGGATGGGAACGGGCGGCGTTTTGGTGATGAAGGTGAACGTACGGTCGGAATACACGGTGATCACCACGGGGATGATCATACCGGCTTCTTTTGCCGTGCGCTCATTGAACTCTTTGCAGAAACCCGGAATGTTCACGCCATGCTGACCCAGCGCGGGGCCGATAGGCGGCGCCGGCGTCGCTTTGGCGGCGGTAACCTGCAGCTTTATGATGGATTGCACTTTCTTAGCCATGGTATTGGAACCTCCTCAATCTGTGGTAATGCGGAACGGTTTCGTTCCTCCCACGACCCAAATGCCGGACGGTCCTGGGGGCCGACATGGCAAGCGGGTGTAGCGGCGGTTGCCCGCCTGGGCGCGCACTCCTGCGCGCGCCGGATTACGCCGCCGATGCGGCGGGGAATGGCTCAGACCTTGACCACGTCTTGCAGGTCGACTTCCACAGGCATTTCGCGGCCCAGGAACATCTTTACCTTCACGGTCAATTTTTGCCGTACGGTATCCACGTCCTCCACGATACCCGTGAAATTTTCCAGCGGGCCGGAAAGGATACGGACCTCTTCGCCGATGGCGATGCCGAACTCCACACTGTTTTGCTGTGTGGAGAGCATCATGTTCACCTCTTCGGGCGTTAAGGCGACAGGTTTGCTGTCGGGGCCGACAAAGCCGGTTACCCCGCGGGTGTTACGCACCAGGTACCAGCTTTCGCTGGTCTCGATCATATGCACAAGCACGTACCCGGGATAGACTTTGCGCTGGCTTTTCACACGGCGATTGTTCTTGATCTCCACCACGTCCTCCACGGGTACGCGCACGTCGAGAATCAAGTCCTGCATGCCGTTGTTTTCAACAGACTTTTCAATGTTATCCTTAACCTTGTTTTCGTAGCCCGAATAGGTATGCACCACATACCAGCAGGGTTCCTTGGTTTTCTCGGCCATTGCGATCTCCTTATGCCTTGGAGGACATAATCAGGTTCACCAACGCGGATGCACCTGTGTCCAGCAGGCCGATGATCACCATCAGGAAGACCATCACAATCACCACGATGATGGTGTAGTTAAGCAGCTTGTCCTTTGTGGGCCAAGTGACCTTTTTCAGCTCGTGCCACATGTTTCTAAACGATGTGCCAATTCTCTTGAAAAAATTGACGAAACCGTTGCCGAAACGTACGAAGAAATTCGCTTTCTTCGCCTTGGGCACAGCCTTTTTCTCGTCAGCCATGTTTCTCACTCCTTCTCATCGTGCCGCGTTACTTCGTTTCGCGATGAAGCGTGTGCTTTTTGCAGAAACGGCAGTACTTGTTTAATTCGATGCGATCAGGGGTGTTCTTCTTGTTCTTCTTGGAGTTGTAATTGCGCTGCTTGCATTCGGTGCAAGCCAGCATAACCTTGCTGCGGGCAACGCTCGCCATGTCCGCCACCTCCTACTGTGGGGTATTTAAGCCTATGGGTTCCGCCTTGGCGAAAACCACAGGCGGTGCATGCTTGCGACCCCGTCCCCGGCGCTAAGGCTTGTGGCCGTCTGCGCACGGAGACGAATGCGGGGCAAAGCCGCCGCGGGGCCTGGAAACATCGGCGTTCCGGTTAGTTGATCACCTTGGAGACAACGCCGGAGCCGACTGTGCGGCCACCCTCGCGGATAGCGAAGCGCAGGCCCTGCTCGATGGCGATCGGGGTGATCAGTTGAATTTCCATGTCGATATGGTCGCCCGGCATGACCATTTCCACGCCGTCCGGCAGCTTGATGTCGCCGGTCACGTCGGTGGTGCGGAAGTAGAACTGCGGACGATAGCCGTTGAAGAACGGCGTATGCC
>JADGQP010000151.1 GCA_017881705.1 Christensenellaceae bacterium | reverse complement strand
CGGTGCCTTTCGGCATCACTGGTTTTCAAGACCAGCGCCTTCAACCGCTCGGCCATCTCTCCCCATTTGGAACCAGCGAAAGAAATTATAACAGAGTATATCTGCAAAGTCAACGCGAAAATGTGGATATTTAGCGGTTTTCATTATATCGCCAATATAAAATGCACGGGAGACCGGCTATAACGCCGGCCTCCCCTTTCGACATGCGCACCGCATCCTGTTACGGCTGCTGGGTATTGCGCATGCATAGGTAGCTTAGAGGCAGGCTGATCACGGCCGCCGCCAGCTGGATCGTTTGCCATTCGTTTTGTACAAAACGTGCGATATCCGTAAGCACCTTAATCCATTGCACGCCCAACAGCAGCATCTGCCGCTCGTCGGCGTTATGCACGATGGTTGCCGCCTGCCGTACCGCCGGAACTAGAGTGAGGATCATCAGAAGCATCGGAACGCCGATGATGATAAACAGCGTCAAGCTGCGGTTGCGCCTCAGGCAGCAGCCCAGCAGGTAGAACAGGCAGGTCCACTCCAGCGTATACAGGATGTAGGTCGGCAGATTCGCAAGCGCGGCCCATAGAGACTGCGCATACAGCGTCGAGCCCTGAAGCTCGCCAAAGAACTGCTGAAACACATACTTGCGCGGCATCACGTTGGCCAGGCCCAGCGTCAGCCCGCCGGCAAGCATGCTTAGCAGCAGCGTGCCCAGCAGAAACGCCACCATCCCCGCAAAAAGGGATAGCAGATTGCCTAACCATACCGACCAGCGCGGCGTACCAAAGCGCAGCAAAAAGCGCGTGGATTGGTGCGCGGCGATAACAGAGAAAACGCACGCGGCAAATAACGTAACGCTCAGGTCGGCATACACGCCGGTGAAGGTGAACTGAATATCGAAAACCATTGGCAGCACAAGGGATACGATCTGCGCCGCCAGAAAAATCAGCAGCACCCATGCGATGGCTTTGCCCATCACCTTCCAATGGTAACGGAACACACCGCCCAGGCTCGCGTTTTGCGCCCACTGTAAATTAACCGTTTGCTGCATGGCGCTGCGCCTCCTTCTCCTCGGTCAGAAACACGAACAACCGCTGCAGGCCCATGGGCGCGGTACGTACGCGCGTATCCGCCTCGATCACCGCTTGCTCGTCCGGATGGTTCAGTTTCACGTGCCGCACCAGCGAGCCTGCCGTTTCCTCTTCTTTGAGGATCGTCAGCCCGTTGGTCAATTCCTTTACCGCTTCCGGCGCGCCGGAAACGCTCAGGTACCCTTTTTGCAGTTCCTCCACCGTGCCTGTACAAAGCAGCCGCCCCACGTCGATCATCACGGCGAAGTCAAGTGTACGCGCTACCTCGTCGATCAGGTGGGTGGAAACCAGAAACGTACGCTCCGCGTTACGCTGCCTGTCGGCTTGCAGCAGGTCGTAGAAGCGCTCCCGAAGAACCGCGTCCAGACCCAGGCTCGGCTCGTCAAACACGGTCAGCTCCGCGCCGCTGGCCAGGCCGACGCAAAGCATCAGGCCGGTTTGCATTCCGCGGCTGAACGTTTTCATGCGTTTGTTCATCGGCAGTTCAAAGCGTTCCGTCAATTCCCGCGCGTATTTCTCATCCCAATGGGGAAACAGCCCGCGGCAAACGAAAAACAGATCGCCGATTTTCGTTAACCATCCAAAATCAGGCGTGTCGCCGATGATACACAGTTTGCCCAACGCGCGTGCGTTGTCGTATACCTTCTCGCCCGCAATCGTCACATCGCCCGCGTTTGGTTTGAGCATGCCCCCCGCGATGCGCAGCAGCGTGCTTTTGCCCGCGCCGTTTCGCCCCAGCAGCCCCACGATCTTCCCTTTGGGCGCCGTAAGGCTTAAATCGTCCAACGCCTGCGTTGAGCGAAAGCGTCGGCTTACGCCGTTTACACGCAGAATCGCTTCGCCTTCCGAAGGCGCGGCCGCAACTGTATTCGCCTGCATGGCTGTTCCCTCCGCATTCAATATTTATTAACCGCTTCTATTATACGCCCTGCGGCGCGCATTGCATAGTCCGGTTGCCTGCAAGCCGCCGCAGCCGCGCTAAAAGCCGCGGTTCTCAACCTGCGCGCCACATTGGAAAAGCCGCGCGTCACTGTACACGCGCGGCGTTTCCAATGTGCTAAACTATTTTACAATCAGGTTACACAACCGCCCGGGTACGAAAATCAACTTTACCAGCTGGCGATCCCCCACAAGCGCCCGGATTTCGGCGCGTTCCGGCAGTTCCTTTTGCGCCTGCTCGTCGGTCAACTCGGGGCGGATGGTGATGTGCCCGCGAACTTTGCCCAGCACCTGCACAGCAATGTCAATCTCGCTGCGCTTCATGGCCTGCTCGTTATACTTCGGCCAGGGCTCGAAGGCTATCCCGCTTCCAAAGCCCATCAGCTCCCACATTTCCTCACAGATGTGGGGCGCCACCGGTGACAGGAGCAATATCAGCGTTTTCAGCTCGTCCCGCGTGCAGCCGCCAGCCGCGTAAAACTCGTTGACCAGCGACATCATGGCGGCGATGGCCGTGTTATACTTCATGGCCTCGTAATCGTCGCCGACTTTCTTGATGGTTTCGTGCATCAGCGGAGTCAGCGCGGCTTGGAAACCCTTGCCGGGCTTCACGCTGTCCATTAGACGCCACACGCGGTCCAGGAAACGGCGGCAGCCGCGTGCGCCGTTGGTGCTCCACGGAATCGCCTGGTCAAACGCGCCCATGAACATCTCATACAGGCGGGTCGCGTCCGCGCCGATCTCGTCAATGCAATCGTCGGGGTTTACCACATTGCCGCGCGACTTGCTCATTTTCTCGCCGTTTTCACCCAGGATCATCCCATGGCTGGTACGCTTCTGATAGGGTTCGGAGCAGGGCACCACGCCGATATCGTAAAGGAACAGGTGCCAAAACCGGCTGTACAGCAGGTGCAGTGTGGTGTGCTCCATGCCGCCGTTATACCAATCCACGTTCATCCAGTATTTCAGCGTCTCCGGCGAGGCGAAAGCCGCGTCGTCATGCGGGTCGCAGTAGCGCAGGAAATACCAGCTGGAACCCGCCCATTGGGGCATGGTATCGGTTTCGCGCTGCGCGGGGCCGCCGCACACGGGGCAAGCGACGTTGACCCATTCGGTCATCTTGGCCAGCGGGCTTTCGCCGTTATCGGTCGGCTCGTAGTTTTCCACGTTAGGCAGCAATATCGGCAGCTGATCCTCCGGCACGGGTATGGTGCCGCAATGCGGGCAATGCACCACGGGGATAGGTTCGCCCCAATAGCGTTGGCGGCTGAAAACCCAATCGCGCAGTTTAAAGTTTACTTTTCTCGTACCCAGCTCTTTTTCCGCCAGCCAATCGATAATCCGCTCTTTTGCCTGTGCCACGCGCAGCCCATTAAGAAAATCGCTGTTTACCAGCACGCCGTCCTGCACGTCGGTGTAGGCTTCCTTAGTCACATCGCCGCCCGCGATTACCTCGATAATGGGCAGGCCGAACACATTGGCAAACTCATAGTCGCGCGTGTCGTGCGCGGGCACGGCCATAATGGCGCCGGTGCCGTAGCTCATCAGTACATAATCGCTGGCCCAGATGGGAATCTCCTTGCCGTTCACGGGGTTAATGGCATGCAGGCCCTGAAGCTCCACGCCGGTCTTTTCTTTGTTGAGCTCCGTACGCTCAAAATCGCTCTTGCGTGCGGCGGTTTCGCGGTAAGTCTGCACCTCGCCGTAATTGGCGATGACCGACTTGAATTTGTCGATAAAGGGATGCTCGGGGCTGACTACCATATAAGTGGCGCCAAAAAGGGTATCCGGCCGGGTGGTGAATACGCGCAGTTTATCCTGGGTACCGGCAATGGCGAAATCCACTTCCGCGCCCTCGCTGCGGCCGATCCAGTTGCGCTGCTGCACCTTCACCTTCTCAATGAAGTCCACGCTGTCCAACCCATCGAGCAGCTTTTGCGCGTATTCGGTAATACGCAGCATCCATTGGCTTTTTACCTTGCGCACCACTTCGCCGCCGCAGCGCTCGCACACACCGTTGACCACTTCTTCGTTGGCCAAACCGCACTTGCAGCTGGTGCACCAGTTGATGGGCATCTCCGCTTTGTAGGCCAAGCCGTTTTTAAGCAGCTGCAAAAAAATCCATTGTGTCCATTTGTAATACTTGGGGTCGGTGGTGTCCACCTCGCGCATGTAATCAAACGAGAAGCCTAGCTTTTGCAGCTGTTCCCGAAAATGCGTAATATTCTGGTGTGTGACAATGGAGGGATGCTCGTGGTTTTTAATGGCGTAGTTTTCGGCCGGCAGCCCGAACGCGTCGTAACCGATGGGATAAAGCACGTTGTATCCTTCCATGCGGCGTTTGCGCGCGATAATAT
>JADGQP010000150.1 GCA_017881705.1 Christensenellaceae bacterium | reverse complement strand
GCGTGGGGCAGGGTATGGTAAACGGCATTACAGCGGGCGCGTCCAGCCGCGGCAGCGCGCTCAACGCCGCGCTGATGCGCATCGTACGCAGCGCCCTGGCCGCCGCCAGGCGCGCGGCGGGCATTTCCAGCCCATCCGCCCTGTTTCGCGACGAAGTGGGGCGATACCTGGCTTTGGGCGTGCAAACGGGTTTTACCGATACCATGGCGCAAACGGTGCTGCCGGCCATCGGTGAAAGCGTGGCGTCCGGCGCGGCAATGGGACGGCAGGCGCTTTCGGGTTCGCTGCTGGCAAGCGTGCAGCGCTCGCTTTCCCCGCAGCTGGCGCTGCCGGATGTGGGGCGCGTAGCCACGGCGGCGGTAAGCGGCTCCGCGGCGCAAACGGGCGCGGCGGCGGTTCGCGGCGGGGACAGCATAGCGAACGTAACGCAGAACATCACGTTTGAAGTTGCCTCGCAGGCGCCCGACGAACTGGCGCGCGCCATTCGCAGGCAAACGACTTACGGGCTGGCGGCCGCCAGGGGATAGGAGGCAGCAGATGAGCGGACTGAACGTAACATGGACGCGCGGTGACGGCCAGACCTTCGCCGTGGATGGAAGCGCGATGGGGCTGGTATCCGCGACCGGCCTGAACACACCCAACCTGGAGGTTTACACCCAGAAAAACGCGCAGGGCGACGGCGACCTGGTTACGGGGCGGCGCGTGGGCAGCCGCACGCTTGAGTTTACCTGCAAGGCAAGGTATGCGTCGCTCAACGCCGTGCTGCTCAGGGCGATTCCTTCGTTTTTCATCGCGGCGCAAACTTACGGTATCGAAATTGACCGTTCCGGGGACAAACGCTACGCCGCGGATTGCCTGTTGGAAAGCCTGGAGATTCCCGCCGAGGGCGCGGGCGTGCCCCTGTCCGTTCAGCTGTCGTTTCTGATGCCGGAAGGGTATTTTATCAGCTCCGACAGTTTCGGTAAAAACATCGCGGAAATCGAGGGCCGGTGCGGATATCCGTTCGCGGCGCGTGGTTTGTATGGGCGCGTCTACGGCCTGTACGCCTTTGCGCAGACCGTGTACCTGGATAACGACGGCGATGCCGAGGCTTATTGCATGGCGGTATTGCGCGCGCGCGGGCAGGTAACGTATCCCAAGCTGATCGCGGGCGGCGGTTATGTACGGGTGCTCACCCCGATGCAGGGAAACGACATCCTCACGATCGACGGCAAAACCAAGAGCGTAACCCTGAATGGGGTTAATCTGGCCTCAAAGCTGGACAAAGCCAGCGATTTTCAAAGCCTGGTGTTTGGGCTGGGCACCAACCACATCGGCTTTTCGGCCGACGTGGGCGCCAACCTGCTGGATGTGTACGTTTACTACAACAAGCGTTTTCTGGGGGCGTAAAGTATGGATTTTCTTGGGCTTAACCAATCTTTTCTGCCCGTGAAGACGCTGCGGTGTATCAACGTTCAGTGGAATCGGCGTTATTACGAGGCTGGCGATTTTCAGCTGCAGCTTCGGGCGGGCGACTGGAGCGCGGATATCGCGTACCTTTATACCCGCGAGCGCCCCGAAACCGGCATGGTTCAAAAGGTGGAAACGGAACACACCGTTAAGGGCGATTTTGTGCTGGTAAGCGGTTATTTTCTGGAAGGGATGTTCAACTGGAAGGTTGTGTATCCCCGCCGGCAGGGAACAGGCAACCTGTCGGCGCAATGCCGGACGCTGGCGGCCGCGTACATGACCGACGTTGGCGTAACAGTACCGTCCGCCGCGGTTCTGGGCGGCGACGTGACTTTTGACCTGCTGGGCACAGCGTTTGGCAATGCGACCTACGGGATGCTGAAGCTGCAGGAGCTTAGCCAGCGGATCCGGTTGGATTACGAAACGGGAACCCTCCGTTACGAGGTTTGGCAGGGCGTTAACCGCACCCGCAGCGGCGGCGGCGCGCAATATGCCGCCTTCTGCCAGGGTTTTGGCAACGTGGACACGCTGACCCTTACGCAGGATGACAGCGATTACCGCAATTACGCCGTAGCCGTGTACCAAAGCGGCACGCTGACGGTGGACATTCGCACCGACGCGGCGGAGCCCATCCGCGCGCTGTATGTAAGCACAGGGCTGAGCATAGCGGATGGGCAAACGCAAGCGGATTTTCTGGCTTCGGTGAGGACGGCGGCTCAAACGGAACTAGCCAAGCACGTGCGCGTGGTCAACATCGACGCGGACGTGTTGCAGAACCACCTTTTCTATCTGACCGATTACGACCTGGGCGACTGCTGCGACGTGCGGGATGATCGGCTGAAGCTCGCTTTCGAGGCGCGCATCATCGAGGTGAACGAGGTCTGGAAAGAAAACCGGCACCAGGTTAGCCTGCAATTCGGCAACAAAATACCCATTTCCTATCATTCCTAAGGAGGCGGTCGTTCCATGGCGATTTCATGGCCTTTCGATTCCACCCTGACCCAGGACACAAACGGCAACCCCGTATACTCCCGCGCGTACAGTTCGGATGTACTTGCCAGATTCCTGGCCAAGTATTTCCGCAACGGCGTTTTTTCAGACGATTCCACGAGCTTTCAGGTGGTGGCGGCTTCCGGCATGACAGTGAAGGTACACCCAGGGTTTGCCAATATCAACGGCCGACAGGTTTATGAGGAAGCCGACCGCGTGCTGACCGTGCAAGCCTCAAACGCAAGTCTGGACCGCATCGACAGCGTAGTGCTGCGCCTGAACCTGCTGTCCGCCGCCCTGACGATTGATCTGTACATCGTGCAGGGTACGGCGGCAGCCTCGCCCACGGCGCCAACGCTTACCCGCAATACCAGCACCTGGGAACTGGGACTGGCTAACCTGTTTATCGCCAAAAACACCACAACCGTCACACAGGAGCGCATTACCGATACGCGGCTGGACAGCGCGCGCTGCGGCGTTGTAAGCTCCATAATCGCAACCGTCGACACCACCGCCTTCTACGCGCAGATCGCGGCGGATCTGGCGGCGTTCAAGTCCGGCCGTGAGGCGGATTTTGATACCTGGTTCCAAACCGTGCGCAATACCCTGGGCGCCGACGCGGCCGGTAACCTGCTTACCCAGCTCCAGCTGCTGGACGCTAAAAAGCAGGATCTGT
>JADGQP010000149.1 GCA_017881705.1 Christensenellaceae bacterium | reverse complement strand
TTAAAATGCGTGTTGCTGTTCACCTCGCAAAGAAGCGGCCCCTCTGCGCCAAACAGCACGTCCACCCCCGCGAAGGTCAGCCCCAGTTCCTTCACCGCGCGCAAAGCCAGGTTCGCTTCATCCGGCGTGGGGCAATAGTTACCCATTCCGCCGCCCAGGGTAAGGTTGCTGCGGAAATCCCCGTTGGTGCTATGCCTTAGGATGCTGGCCGCCACATGGTCGCCCACCACGTTGATGCGTACGTCCCGCCCGTAGCTTTCCTTTACCAGCTGCTGAAACAGCATCGGCGTGCCCGCCAGGGAAAGCACCTTGGCGCGCAGGGCTTCCACGTCCGAAAACAGATATACCTGCTGGCCGAAGGAGCCGAAGCACTCCTTGAGCACCAGCGGAAAGCCCAGCTGCTCGGCAGCTTCATCCACAAAAGCGGTGTCGGGATAGCCGACAGCCGGAAACGTCTTGGGCGCGAGGATGGTGCGCGGCATTGGCAGCCCCGCGCGTTTAAGCGCAAGATAAGTCAGCGCCTTGTCGTCGCACGCAAGAATACTTTGCGCGCTGTTGAAAACCGGCAGCCCGCGCTGTTCCAACTGCGTGGCCAGCGCCACATCCTTATCCCAGAAAAGCACAAAATCAAACGCACGCGCGTCGAAAGCAGGCCCGTCCACCACGGCGCTCAGCTGCGCGTTCGTACGCAAGGAAAGCTCCATCCCGCACTCGTGCGCGGAATGAAGCAGAATATCGTATATCTCATCGAATTTTGCAGAGCGCAGAAACGCATTGACAACCATTAAACCACGCGGCATATCGGCAGCTCCCTTCTGGGGATCGTTCCGCACGGGCTTGGAAACCGCCGCCGTTGGGTTACAGCGCGATCTCGCCCCGACCGCCGTCCATCCCGTCCAGGGTTTTCACCAGATCACAAAGCGCGTCCAGAACAGGGTCGTAACTGTACTCGTCGTACCCGTTCATTAAAAGCCGCGTGCTGATCTCCAGCTGCAGCGCCGGGATATGGCAGCGGGCGGCAACCGTGGCGCTGACGGTGTTGGGGCCGCTGGCATCGAAAGGATTATCCAGCGTAATCACCTTTACGCCTTGTTGGCGGAAGCAATTCTCCGCGGTGGTCACGATTTCCGCACGGCCCATGATGTTCCGTCCGCGGGCGGTGCCGATACACAAATCCACCTTGCGTTCGGGTTTCATCTGGTGCAGATCCAGCACCATACGGATGCCGTGCTGGTTTACGTGGCGGCACAGCGCGTCGCGGTAATCACTGACCGGGTCGTGGTTGGCGTCGTCGCGCAGGTGACGGGTTTTATAGATCACAGGGCAGCCGATGCGCTCGTGCGCCATGCGGCAAAGCATGCCGGTAAAACGTTCCGCGCATTTAACCGAACCGTTTCGCGTCTGCAGCATGGCATGGGGCGCGCTGAGCATAATGCCCCCCACACCGTCGAGCAGTTCATAGCTGCAAATATGTTCCTCATCAGTAAAATAAGCCAGAGCACGGTCGATCTGTTGCGCGGTGGTCACGAAGGTACCTCCTTGGAATGTCCAAAAATCGTCGGTTTCCACGGCTTCGCCGCAAGGGCGCGGGCATGAACCAACGAGGGTGTATGATAGCACTTCAGGGGAATTTTGTCAATCGGCCGTTTGGGAGTCTACCGTATGCCCGGGCGTCGAGCTTCCGTAAAACGAAGGGTCATCGCGCCGCGTACGGCTGCCGCACCTGCTTCAGGCTCGGCCGTCCCCATTTCCAAAGCCGTTGAACCACGCGCGTTCCCCAAAAGGCTTTTTAGTCACGTGCGTCGGTTCGTCCTTGGCGCGTCCGACAGGCAGATAACAAACCGCCTCGTATTCCTGCGGCACGCCCAGAATATCCGCCAATTTATGGCCCAGGTGATCGCTGTCGGTAATGTAGCCTTCCACCCAACAACTCTGGTAGCCCAATTCCACAATAGCCAGCAGCATGTTCTCAATCGCCGCGGCGTAATCCTGTGCGCAAAAGCATTGGTTTCGATAGGCGCAAACGCGCTTTGTGAGCACCAGAATCAACGCCGGAGCGGTATCCCCCACGGCGTACGGCACGGCACTGCGCAAGCTGTGAAGCAGTGCCGGGTCGTCCACGGCGATGAGGCTGACGGTCTGCTTGTTGCAGCCGGACGGCGCGGCCAGCCCCGTACGCATTATCGTTTCCAAATCTTCGCGCGGCACGCGGTCCGGCAGATATGTACCGCGGTAACTGCTTCGAGAAAATATCGCTTCCAGCGTATTCATAAGCGCCTCCCGTTCGACAGCATCTTTCTGTCACACCATTTTTTCAGGCATGCACGCGATAATCCTTCTTCATGCCGTGCGCGCCGAAGATACGCCATTCGCCCACGCCCAGACGCTGCATCACCTCGTCGCGCTCACGCGCGCACACCTCGGAGTCGGTATCTACCGAGGTCATCAGTATCGGCGCATAGCGGTTGTATTCGGCCTGTTCGGGCGTCATATCCTTCAAGTTCACGTACACGTCGCCGGTAAAGACGATTTTATGCTCATAATCAATCAGCACCAGTTCCCCGGGCAGGTGCCCGCCCTGGCCTTCCAGCACCTCCAGGCGCATCTCCCCGAAAACGAACTCGCCTATCGCCTTAAGCGGAACGGTCTGCGGCAGCAAATCGCCGCCGATCACACTTATCTTTGCGGGGTCCATCGGCCGATAGCCGGTCAGCGTTTTGCAGATTTTGATATATGGCCTGTGCAGCGGGTTACGCTCACGGAACCCATCCTCCCCCGCGAATTCCAGGCGGATACACTCGGCGCTCTTCGCGCTCATGGTTACGCTGTCAAACAACGGCAGCAGCCCGCAGTGGTCCAGATCCGCGTGGGTGACAAACGCGCGCTTGGGCATCGCGTCGAAATTGGGTACCAGCTTGCGAAACAGCGTAAGCATTTCCTCGCGGTAACAGGCGTAGCCAGTATCGATAAACAGCGTTTCGTCGCCGCTTTGCAGGATCACCGTGTTGCTGCCGCAAGGCGGCTCAATGAGGATCATTCGGGTGTGTTCGCTTACGGGGTGAACGGTCACGCGCGGCGAAAACGCCCCGCCCCGGTGCAGCATCAACAATTCCGCAAAGCGGCTGATGCTGTCGAACGTGCGGTACGGGGACAGGCCTTGTTCGTCCAACACCTGCATGGCGAGATTTACGTTAATCAGCAATTCCTGGCGCGCCTCGTCCGTCATGCCCATGCGCTGGGTAAGGCCTTCGGCGTAAGAACGGTAAAAAATGCTGTTGTCGAAGTTTTTTTCCGCGTGGTTATAATCAATCACCCGCACGGCGCACAGTTTTTCCGCCTGAGCCAGGAAATCATCAATCCGCTTGGGGCTCTCCACAAACAGCCCCATCTTGAAGAGCTGGTAATCGGTTCCGTTCTCCTGCGAGCTCATATAGGAAATATTAAAATTGAACTTCTGGATCAGCTCCAGCACGTCCGTGATGCCTCCGGGCACGTCCCTGAGCTTGAACTCCAAAAGCACGATGCTGCGCCCCGGGTCGTCGCTTTGCAGGTAGCCGATTTCCTTTAACTTTTCATCCGCCTTTTGAAGCTGTTCCGGCGTGCCTTCCGCCTCGACAAACAGGGTGTGCGTGTCCACCGCCTTATTGTAGCTTACGCGCGTAATGTTAAGCCCCAGCGAGCCGAAGCACCGGCTGGCCTGCAAAAAAGCGCCTACATGATCCGGCAGGGTGGTGACGTACGTTTTTTTCATGCGTGTCGCGCCGCCTTTATCCATTTGATTCCACCTGTGAATTATACCCCATCCCCGCGCTTTTGGGAATGCCCACGCCAACCTGCCGCGCTTATCCGCAAGTCCAAAATAATGACCCGTTTATTCATTGAAAATTAAGCGCGTTTCAGCTAATATGATAGACATGGAAAATTGGCCGCGCGGCGGCAAACAAAACATGCCTTTAGCATAAGAACGCATCGAAGGGAAGTAAGGTAATCATGGCACAGTATCCGCCAATTATGAAGGGAATGCCTGTGTTGCTTCACGGGGGGGATTACAACCCCGAGCAATGGCTGGAACAGAAGAATACGATTTGGAAAGAAGATATGGCTCTGGCCAGGGAAGCCGGCATCAACACGCTGACCGTCGGCATTTTTTCCTGGTCGCTGCTGGAACCGCAGGAAGGGCGGTACAATTTCGGCTGGATGGACGAGGTGATGGACATGCTCCATCAAAACGGCATGCGCGCCGTGCTGGCCACACCCAGCGGGGCGCGGCCCCCTTGGCTGGCCGAAAAATACCCCGAGGTGCTTCGCGTGACCAACACCCGGCAGAAAATGCTTTTCAGCGGGCGGCATAACCATTGCCTCACTTCCCCCATATACCGTGAAAAGGTCGCGCAGATCAACGAGCAGCTCGCGCTGCGTTACGGCAAGCATCCGGCGCTGGGCGTGTGGCATATTTCCAACGAATACAGCGGCGAATGCCATTGCCCGCTGTGCCAGCAGGCGTTTCGAGCCTGGCTTGCCGAGCGTTATGGCACTATCGACAACTTGAACCACGCCTGGTGGAACGGTTTCTGGTCGCATTGGTATACCTCTTTTGAGCAGATCGAAAGCCCCACCGCGCCGAGTTGGCTGGGTGAAAACGAGAATCACGGGCTTATGCTCGCCTGGCGGCGTTTTTCCAGCTGGCAGCATTGTGATTTTTATGCCTACGAAATCGAACCGCTTAAGCGCATCACGCCGGATATTCTCTGCACCACCAACCTGATGGCCACCTATCCGGGTATCGATTATTTCGCCCTGGGAAAGCTGCTCGATCGTTCCAGCTGGGATAATTACCCCGTTTGGACCGGCACGGAGAAGGACGCGGACGTGTGCGCGGAAACAGCTTTTAAACACGACCTCATGCGCGGCGTAGGCGGCAAAAAACCGTTTATGATGATGGAATCCTGTCCGTCGGCGGTCAACTGGCAGCCCGTTAATTCGCTGCGCCGTCCGGGTACGGTGCTTTTGCAGGGGTTACAGGCGATTGCGCATGGCTCGGACAGCGTGCAGTATTTCCAGTTCCGCAAGGGTCGC
>JADGQP010000148.1 GCA_017881705.1 Christensenellaceae bacterium | reverse complement strand
TGGGCGCGCGCCCAACGCATAAGCGGCTGCCGCTTTGCCTGCCTTTAGGCTTTCATCGCTTACATAGTCCACCAGGTCGTGCACATGCAGCACGTTACCGCAGGCGAAAATTCCAGGCCGATCGGTCTGCAGCGAATCATCCACCACAGCGCCTTGCGTGGTGGGCGAAAGCGTAACGCCAGCCAGTTTGGTCAGTTCGTTTTCCGGTATCAGCCCAACGGAAAGCAGCAGCGTATCGCAGTCAAAGTGCGTTTCGGTGCCCGCGATGGGCTGGCGGCGCGAATCTACCTCCGCCACGGTTACCCCGGTAAGGCGCTCGCTTCCCAGAATATCCACCACCGTATGGTTAAGCATCAGCGGAATATCGTAGTCATGCAAACATTGCACTATATTGCGGTTGAGTCCGCTGGAAAATGGCATAATCTCCACGCAAGCCAGCACTTTCGCGCCCTGTAGGGTCATCCGGCGTGCCATGATCAGCCCGATATCTCCGCTGCCCAGGATCACCACGCGCCGACCCGGCATATAGCCTTCCAAATTCACGTATTTTTGCGCCGTACCCGCCGAAAAAATGCCAGCGCATCGCGTGCCCGGTATCGCCAGCGCGCCGCGCGGCCGCTCACGGCAGCCCATTGCCAGCACCACCGCTCCGGCCTGGAATACCTGCACGCCCCTGTCGCGGCTGATAGCCGTTACCTGCCGATCACTTGTGATATCCAATACCGTTGTGCCGCAGCGCACTTCGATGCCCAGTTCCTTAATGCGGTCAATATCCCGCTGCGCATATTCAGGGCCGGTCAGCTCTTCTTTAAAGCGGTGCAGTCCGAAACCGTTGTGAATACATTGTTTCAGGATGCCGCCCATTTCCGTTTCACGTTCCAGCACAAGCAAATTGCTTACGCCCGCCTCCCTGGCCGCGATGGCCGCCGCGAGGCCCGCAGGCCCAGCGCCTACCACCAGCACATCCACAGGCGTGGGGATTAACGCGCTATTCATATCAGGCATCCTCCTTGTGTGCAAACTCTGCCAGCGTACCCGCCAGTATGCGGCCCTCGCCGCCGTCCTTGGTTATATCGGTAGGCGGCGCACCCAATTCCTCATAAAGAATCTCCAGCACACGCGGGCTGCAAAAACCGCCCTGACAGCGTCCCATTCCGGCGCGAGTGCGGCGCTTAACTGCGTCTATGGTGCGCGCGCCGACCGGCCTGCGGATTGCGGAGCGCACTTCCGCCTCGGTCACCTGTTCGCAGCGGCACACGACGACGCCGTTTTCCGAATTTTCAATACAAGCCAGCTCTTTTTCCTGCGCCGTCATAGCGGAAAACGCCTTGGGTCGTTTTGGCGCGGGCACCCACGATGCTTTGCGGGACAGTTTGTTTTCCGAAGCGATTTGCCCGCAAAGCGCAACCGCAATGGCGGGCGCGGCCGTAAGCCCCGGGCTTTCGATGCCCACCGCTTCGTACACGCCAGGAACGCCCTGCGTCGCGCCGACGATAAAATCATCCCCGCGCTCGTGCGCACGCATACCCGCGAAGGTGGTGATTACGTTGCGCAAGCTTACCCCCGGCCAAGTGTACGCCGCCTTTTCGCGCACCGCGCGCAGCGCCTCGGCGGTGGTGGCGACGTCGAAAGGATCGTCCGCGTCCTGCGCGGAGGGGCCTAAAAGCAGCGTGTTGTGCGCCGTGGGGCTCACCAGCACGCCTTTGCCCATTTTAGTGGGCGTTTGAAACATCGTATGGGAAAACACGGGCTTGATCTCGTGATCGATCAGGTAATACTCGCCTTTTCTCGGTGTGATCTCGAATTGAACGCTGCTCAAACGGTTGTGGAGTTCCGCGGATTTTACACCCGCGCAGTTCACAACGATTTTAGCCGTATATTCACCGCGGTTGGTCACAGCGCGGAAGCCGCTATTATTGGCAATTAAATCGGTTACCTCTGTGTCCATGAGAAATTGAACACCGTTGACCGCCGCGTGGTCAGCCAGCGCGCAGGTAAGCTCGTAGGGGCTGGTGAGTCCGCTGGTCGGCGCCAACAGCGCGCATACCACGTCCGGATTCACGTTGGGTTCCAGCGCGAGTACTTGTTCCCGCTCCAGAATGGCAAGTTCCTCTACGCCGTTTTCCAAGCCCTGGTGATAGAGCTTCTCCACGTGTTCCCGCTGTTCCGCGTCGAAAGCCAGCACTAAAGCGCCGGAACGTACGTAAGGCGCGTCGATTTCACGGCAGTAGCTTTCGTACATCCGGTTGCCTTCCACGTTAAAGCGCACCTTGGCAGAACCTGGTTTTGCGTCGAACCCCGCATGCACGATACCGCTGTTAGCCTTGCTGGCGCCACTTGCCACGTCCGGGCCGCGCTCCAAAAGGGTTATCCTTGCCTGATAGGCGCTCAGTTCGCGCGCGACCGCGCAGCCGATTACGCCGCCCCCGATAATTAAAATGTCCGTTTCCAACCCTGTCCCTCCCTAAGTACGTTTATAAGTGCGAATTATTAACTTCTTCGGCCGATCGTATCCACAATTTCATAAGCCATCAGCAACCCCGCGACCGCCGGCACATACGGCAGCGAACCTTTTTCCGGCCTTTCTCCGTTTTTAGACTGAACAGCGGCAGCCGGTTCGGCGGAATACACACAGCGTAAATGCTCTATACCGCGTTTTCTCAGTTCGCGCCGCATCACACGGCACAGCGGATCCGCAGTGGTTTCAAACACATCGCCTATCCGTACCTGCGTGGGGTCAAACCGGTTGCCCATACCCATGCAGGAGATGAGCGGCAGACCGCGCTCGCAGCAGGTTTGCGCAATATCCAGCTTCGCGCTAACCGTATCAATCGCATCCGCAACATAATCCACATCCGCAGGAATTGCCACGGGCTGGCCAGGCAGGTGAAACGCCCGCACGGCGGTCACTTCCACATCAGGGTTAATATCGAGCAACCGTTTTCGGGTCACCTCAGCCTTGCTTTGACCCAGTGTGGAAACCAGCGCCCCGAGTTGCCGGTTAAGGTTGCTTTCCACATACGCGTCCGCGTCCACCAGCGTAAGCTGACCTATGCCAGCCCGCGCCAGCGCCTCCGCAGCGTAACTGCCCACACCGCCCAGCCCAAACAGCATTACGTGCGCGTCGGTAAGGCGCGCAAGCTGCTTATCGGTCAACAATAACCGGGTTCGGGCCATTCGGTTTTCCCATGCGGTGTTATGCTTATCCATATGGCGCTCTCTCCCGTTACTCCGCCTGTTCGATCTTCACAGGCGTAACGCCCAACGCGGGTATTACGCCGTTCCAAAACGTATCCTGTGTAAAGATCACGGTCGCCGTATTATCGCAGGGATGAAAGGCGATCTCCGCCGTTTGGCGCACGGCGGTTTCATAGCACAGCGTTACACGTTTGAGTGGGTCAAAATACAGCCCCAGCGGGCTTACAGAGCCCGGCGAGAGGTGAAGCAATTCCCCCATGGCTTCTTCCGGCGCAAAGCTCAGGCGCGACACACCCAGCGCCTTGCTGACCACGGCGGTGTGAAACGGTGTTTCCGGCCGCAGCAGCATCAGGTAATAACTTGTTTGTTGACGGTTGCATAGAAATACGTTCTTGCAGATGGTCACATCCTCGTTAATAAACGGCATCTTCAGGCAATCGGCGATGGTATCTGCCCGTTCGTGCTCGTACAGGCGAAAAGGTAAGCGCAAACCGTTGAGCCATGCGAGCACTTCGCCGCGTACCTCGTCCCTCGTTTGCACGTTTTTGTCCCCTTTGTCGCATTATGTCCCACTTTGACCGCGATCCTTATGATACCGCAACCAGTGGCGTTTGTATATCTTTTCACGATCTAATCTCATCATTTAATATTTTAGCACAAACGGCGGAAATCGCCTGAACACCTTCGTTGCACGTGCTTGAGGCTTCATGGTATAATATTGTATATCTCATGGTATAATATTGTGTATAAGAAGTATAAGAAAGAAGGGATCGGATATGAAACGCAGAATCGGCATCCTGACCAGCGGCGGGGATTGCCCGGGGCTGAACGCCGCCATCCGCGGCGTTGCGCGTGCGTCGTACGAGCTTTTTGATACGGAGATTATCGGTATTCGCAACGGCTACGGCGGACTAATCTCCGGCGAATGCCAGGAGATGACCCGAAAGCAGTTTTCCGGCATTCTCACCCTTGGCGGCACTATTTTAGGCACCAGCCGCCAGCCTTTCCGTGAAATGCAGGTGATCGACGAAGTAACGGGCATCGACAAGGTGGCCGCGATGAAAAAGACCTACCGCGACCTGAAGCTGGATTGTCTGGTTACCCTGGGCGGCAACGGTACGCACAAGACCGCGAACCTGCTTTCTCAGGAAGGGCTTAACGTGATCGGCCTGCCCAAGACCATCGATAACGACCTGTACGGTACCGACTTTACATTTGGCTTCCATACCGCCATGGAAATCGCCACAGAGGTGATCGACCGCATCCATACCACGGCCACCAGCCACGGGCGCTGCATGGTTATCGAGATCATGGGCAACAAAACCGGCTGGCTCACTTTGTATTCCGGCGTCGCAGGCGGCGCGGATGTTATTTTACTTCCGGAGATCCCCTACGATATCCAAAAAGTCGCCAAAACCGTGGAAACGCGCGCCAACAGCAAAAAGGCCTTCTCCATCCTTGCCGTGGCCGAAGGCGCGCTGAGCGTGGAAGAAGCCAAGATGAAGAAAAAGGACCGCGATACCTTCCGCACTTCCATGCCTTATGATTGCATCAGCAAGCGAATTTGCGCCCAGTTAACGGAAATGGTGGGCGTGGAAGCCCGTTACGTCGTGCCCGGGCACATCCAGCGCGGCGGCAGCCCCTGTGCGTATGACCGTGTACTGGCTACGCAGTTTGGCGTGCATGCTGCGGAACTGATCCGCGACGAGGTATACGGCGTTACCGTTGCGTTAAGCGGCAATAACATCATCCACAACAAGCTCAGTGATATCGCCGGAGTTTCCAAGCCCGTGCCCAAAGACACCAACATGGTGCTGACTGCCCGCAATATTGGCATCAGCATGGGCGATTAACTGCATCGCATAGAAAAGGGATTCCCCCTTCTTTAAAGCCGATGCTTTGATCATCATACGGCGGTTCTCCCTTTTGGAGAGCCGCCGTTTGCGTGTAAAGCTTGCAATTTTTACTGTGTTGATAACGTGCAGGTCGGCAGGTGGAGCCTTGTCCCTGTCCGGGGAGGAAGCAGACTGTTGATTTGCTTAAAACGACGTTTACCGCTCCGCATTTCGTTCGGCTTCCCAAACACGCACGGTGATGTGGCTGACTTTCCCAACGCGTGGAGCGAGACGTACGCATTCGCCAAACTTAAGTGGCATCGTCAGGTGAGGCTTGGCGCTTCCTCGTAATCCGCGCCGCCCATTTGCGTGCGGTACATTGCCGCGTATTTTCCGTTGAGAGCGATCAACTGCTCGTGCGTACCCTGTTCGGCAATCCGGCCGTCGCTTAGCAGCACAATCAGGTCCGAATCCCGTATGGTAGTCAGCCGGTGAGCGATAATGAAAGACGTTCGTCCGTGCGTGAGCGTAAGCATCGCCCTGCGAATTTTTTGCTCGGTTACCGTATCCACCGAACTGGTAGCCTCGTCCAGTATCAAAATGGGCGCGTTCGTAAGCACTGCGCGCGCGATGGTTAATAATTGCCGCTCGCCCTGGCTGAGCTCCGCGCCTCCCCGAGTAAGCAGGGTGTCATATCCGCGCGGCAGCCGGCGGATAAACGCGTCCGCTCCGGCCACAACCGCGGCGGCCTCAACCTCCGCGTCCGGGATGTCTTCCCGACCATAGCGGATATTGTCCTTCACAGTTTCCTCAAAAAGGGATGTATCCTGAAGCACCACGCCATAGGAACGCCGTAAGTCCTTCATGCGATATTCCCGTAAATCGTGCCCATCCAACAGAATTTGCCCGCCGGAAACATCGTAGAATCGCGTTAGCAGATTGATCAGCGTCGTTTTCCCCGCCCCCGTAGCGCCCACCACAGCCACGCGCGTTCCGGCCGGAATCGCAAGCGAAATGCCCTTTAATATCGGATGCTCCGGCGTATACCCGAAAACAACGTCTTTCAACTCGATATCGCCCTTGGGTGCGTGCAGCGGCAGCGCGTCCGGCGTGTCCTGCGGCTCCGGGGGCTCGTCCATAATCTCCAGAATTCGCTCCGCGCCGGCGACCGCCGTTTGAAAGTTGTTGTAAATATTGGCAATTTCCACAAAGGGTCTGGAAAATTGCCTTGAATAAAGCAAGAAGCTGGAGATCATGCCAACGGTAATTTGCCCCTTCAGTGCCATCGCGCCGCTGAACACGGAAATGGCTACGAAGCACAAATTGTTGATTACGTTCGTGATCGGCATGAGATATCCGGACCAGATGAGCGCACGGGTAGCCACGCGGCACAATCCCTCGTTATTCTGCTCAAATTCGCTTTCAATCTGCTTCTCGCGTCCAAACGCCTTCACAACGGTAAGGCCGGAAATACTCTCTTCAATTTGCCCGTCCAGTTTGCCCAGCATACGCTGTTGCCCAGCATAGAGCTTGCGCGTTCGTTTCGTAATCACACGGGTCAAAACAAACACTAATGCGACACCGGCCAGCGATATAGCGGTAAGCGGAAGGCTCAGGGAAACCATAATGCCGAATATCCCCAAGATGGTGAAGGCGAAGGTTAATAACTGGGTAAGCGAGCTGGAAAGAGTGTTGCTGATGTTGTCCACATCGTTGGTTAGCCGGCTCATCAGCTCGCCGTGCTGTCGCCTGTCAAAGAAAGCAAGCGGTAGGGTTTTCATGACGTCAAACAGCATTGTGCGAATATCGTAGATCATCCGCTGACCCACGGAAGCCATAAAGAATTGCTGTAAAAAGCGCACCAGCCAGTCGCACAGATACAGCGCCAGAAGCGTTGCCAGAATCACGTCTGCCGGGCGCCCTCCGTCGATTGCCGTAACCGCATCGCCGATTACCAGCGGCGATAAGATTGCCGAAACAGAGGCCAGCGCGGAGAGCCACAAAATCCACTTAAGCCCCTTGCGGTGGCCGCTGGTTAGCGCCCACAGGCGGCGCAACGTGCCGCGCATGTCTTTGGGCTTCACGGGAGGCCGTCCGTGCTGTCCGCGCCCCACGGAGCCCATGGAAGCCGGCGGCGGGGTCACGTTTCTTTCCGCCATTACGCCCACCCCCCAATCTGCGAATCGTAAATCGCGCGGTAATCCTCACAGGAGGCCATCAACTCGTCGTGAGTGCCAAACCCCTTTACGGTGCCGTTTTCCATACACAGCACGCGGTCGGCTCGCATTACCGTTGAAATCCGCTGGCTGATTAGCAGAATCGTTACATCGGTAAGTTCACATCGCAACCCGTTAAGCACTCTGGCTTCTGTTTCCGCATCCAGGGCGCTGGTGCAATCGTCCAATATCAGAATGCGCGGCTTGCGAACCAATGCTCTGGCAAGCGCAAGCCGCTGCTTTTGTCCGCCGGAAAGGTTTACGCCACCCTGATCCAGCAGGGTATCGTACCCGTTGCCGGTATTACGGATAAAATCATCGGCGCAGGCGATTTTCGCTGCCCGTATGAGTGTATCGTCGTCGGCGTGCTCGTCGCCCCAAAGAAGGTTTTGCCGGATGGTACCGGTAAACAGCAGCGCCTTTTGCTGCACCACGGCTACCGCCTTACGCAGAGCGGACGGTTCAATTTGCGTTACGTCCGCGCCGTCAATCAGCACCCGGCCGCTCGAAGCGTCGTAAAAACGGGGCACCAGGTTGACCAGCGTACTCTTTCCAGAACCCGTAGAGCCGATAATACCCACCGTTTGCCCAGCCTCTACACGAAAACTGATGTGGCGCAGCGCGTCCCTGGCCGCGCCCGCGTAGGCGAAGGAAACATCCTCAAAAGCGATCCTGCCTGTAAAGTCAGGCAATATCGGTTTCGCAGGCTGTTTTTGCACAGGCTGCTCGTTTAAGATCTCTTCGATTCGCGTAGAGGAAGCCATGGCACGGGCGGCAGTATTGAGGATATTCGTAACCATCCCCAGCGCAAACAACACCTGCGTCATGTAGTTGACCGATGCCATCAGCCGACCGATCTGGGCGCTGTTCTGCTGCTTGGAACTCCATAACAGCAGTACGATGCCCAAATTGACCGTCAGGTTGATCAGCGGCGAAAAAACCGCCATCACCCGCATGGCCGATACGCCCGCGCCCGCCAGGTTTTTCGACGCGGTATCAAATTTTTGCGTTTCCTGGTTTTCAGCGTTGAACGCCTTCACCACACGTATAGAGGACAGAAACTCGCGGCTTACATTGTTGAGTTTGTCCAACATTCGCTGCATAACGCCAAAACGAGGATAGCCGATCTTCATGTTGGCAACGATCAATAGCGCGGCAATCGCCAGGATAGCCGCCATCAGCGGTATTTGCCGCGGCGTTTGCAAAATAATCAGCGCAATGGCACCCAAGCAGGTGATCGGCGCCTTGACCATAATGCGCATAATGCCGTTGATGAGTTCCTGTATCTGCGTTACGTCGTTGGTTATCCGGGTAATTATGGAGCCCGGCTGCAAGCGGTCGATGTTTTCCAGCGACAGCGACAGCACCCGCTTGTACATATCTCTGCGTAATTCCTTTGCGATCGTTTGGGATGTACGGCTGGCAAACAGGTTGCGCATTACGGCGCCCAGCGCGCCCGCCGCGGCAATGACCAACATAATCGCGCCGTATTGAAGAATTTGTGCAAAGTCCGCATTTTTTACGCCATCGTCAACGATATGCGCCATATAGGTCGGCTGCAGCAGATCCGCGATGGCCTCGATCGTCAAGAAAAACATGGAGAGTAAAAAAATGCCCAAGTGCTTGCGCAGATAGTGAACAACGAGCTTCATGGGCGGCTTACTCCTCTTTTTCGGTCGGCATTGCCGCCCATTGATCGTCCAACTTCTGCAGCAGCTTGTTGAGCATCCGTTTATCTGCCTCGCTTAACACGTTAAAAAGGCGATCCGCAACTTCCGCGCGGTTGGCTTCCACATCCAATGCTGTTCGCAGACCCGACGGCGTAAGCGTAACATCCACATTTCGCTTATCCGCCTCGTTTTTACCACGCGTTATATAGCCCGCTTTATCCATCGCTTCCAACTGTTCGCTCAGCGTCGCGGAGCGTCGGCCTGTGATCTCCCCCAACTCCCGTTGGGTCAGTGTGCCCTGGTTTTTTAATAAAATCATCAGCCAGCCTTGCCCGCGGTATTTTTCCGCCATATGCATCCGGTGCGCACACCGATGCAATAACCGAAGCAGCACAAGGTTCAGCGATTCTTTCACCGTCAGCACCTCCTATTGGATAGATACCTCGCGTTTATCATACCACCCGGTGAATGAATTGCAAGGTACCTTGCGATATTTTCATTAAATAAAAAGCCGGACAGGCGAAACGACGCTCGTCTGTCCGGCAGGTTTTTAATGTGAAGCGTGGTTATAAGGCGTTTAGGCGAAGGGATTTTCACGCGGATACAGCACGCCCGCGGGATGGTTGTGGTCGATATCGCTTACACCCAGCAGCTTCAAGGCTTCGAACAGCACCTTGCCGATTTTGCCGAAGGCGACCGCGCCATGGTGCGGATAATTCTTTTCTACCAGCACGTGGCGGTAGAAACGCCCCATTTCGGGAATGGCGAACACGCCGATGCCGCCGAAGGAGCCAGTCGCTACGGGCAGAATTTCGCCCTGCGCGATGTAGCTGTGCAGTGTGGCATCCGCCGCGCCCTGCAAGCGGAAGAAGGTGATATCTCCGGGTTTCATGTCGCCTTCCAGCGTGCCCCGCGTAATATTGGGCTCGGTATCCGGCTCCAAGGAGCGTTTCATAATCAGCTGATACTTCATTTCGCCTTTTTTCAAATGGCACATGGGCGTGTTGCCGCAATGGAAGCCCATGAACGTATCGGTGAGGCGATAATTGTACTTGCCTTTTATTTCCTCGTTGTACAGATCCTCGGGCACGGTGTTGTTAATGTCCAAAATGGTGGGCGGGGTAGCCAGCGCGCAACCGATCATGTACTCGCTCAGGCCGCCGTAAATATCCACCTCGCAGCTGATAGGCATAAGCCTGCTGGCAAAACGGCTGTTGACGTAGCAGGGCACAAAACCAAACTGCGTTTGGAACGCCGGCCAGCACTTGTTGGCCATTACTGCGTATTTCGCCGCGCCCAGGTTCTGCTCCACCCAATCCAGCAGCGTTGCCTCGTACTGCGCCAGCCTTGGGAGGATGCCCGGCATTTTATTGCCTTCACCCAGCTCTTTTTCCATGTCCTTGATAATAGCGGGAATGCGCTTGTCGTTCAAATGCGCGTTAAAGGCGGCGTACAGGTCCAACTCGCTGTTTTC
>JADGQP010000147.1 GCA_017881705.1 Christensenellaceae bacterium | reverse complement strand
TCGCCTTCAGGCGCTCATCCTCGCCCAGGAGCTGAAGAATTTCCTCGTCCGTACCATAGCCCAGCGCACGCAGGATAACGGTGATCGGCAGTTTGCGCGCGCGGTCGATGCGTACCCAAAGCACATCGTTGGAGTCGGTTTCATACTCCAGCCATGCGCCGCGGTTGGGGATAACGGTTGTGGAAAACAGGTGCTTGCCTGCTTTATCGATGGTGTCCACGTAATACACGCCCGGCGAGCGAACCAGCTGGCTGACGATTACACGCTCCGCACCGTTGATAATGAAGGTGCCGTGCTCCGTCATCAGGGGGAAGTCACCCATGAAAACATCGGATTCCTTAATTTCGCCTGTTTCCCTGTTTTTCAGGCGAGCAAACACTTTCAGCGGCGCCGCGTACGTCATGTCGCGTTCTTTGCAGCGCTCCACGCTGTTTTTTGGTTCATCGAGGGAATAGTCGACAAACTCCAGCACCAGATTGTCGGTGTAGTCGGTGATCGGTGAAACGTCGGCAAGCACCTCACGGAGGTCTTCTTCTAGGAAATGCCTGTAGCTGTTCTTCTGCACCTCGATCAAATCGGGCATATCCAATACTTCATCGACGCGCGAGAAGCTCATACGTTTCCTTTGCTTCCCCATTTGAACCTCATGCACCATATATGTAATCACCCCTTATGTTCTCGCACCGCGCCGCAGGATGCCAAGCGTTTGCCCCGCAACAGGAAACTTCCTGTTGATTTTTTCCCGTTGTGCATGTACAATACGTGGTAACGGGTGGGCATGACTCCGCATAGTAACGATACTGATGCAAGTTTATATTTTAGCACCTGCGGCGTACGCTGTCAAGCCTTGTGCTGTGATTCGGACGATTGTTTTAACGCGTTTTACAAACCGTATCAAAGGAGTATGTTTTTGTGATAAAATTTGGTCAGGTTTTTGAATATGATTCCCAAAAGCAGTTGGCGCATATCCGCTTTCATCGGCCTGAAGCCTGCTTAAAATGCGGCGCATGCGGCAATGGGCAGGAGGGCACCATCGTACTCAAAGCCGAGTGTGACAAGGGCGACTGGGTGCGCGTAGAGTACCCGGAAAATCGCTTTCTGGAAGCGACTGCCATCGCCTATGTTATTCCCCTGGTTGGGCTTTTCGTCGGTCTTGGCGCAGGTTGGCTGCTGGGCGGGGGCGGCGACGCGGGTATGCTGCTGGGCGCGCTGGCGGGTTTAGGCTTGTCGGTAGGCATCCTTTCCCTGGTGGAAAAACGCGTGTCCGGCAAAGCGGAATGGACGCCCCGCGTAACCGCTGTGTATCACGATTTTCCAACCGTAGAAGATATCGGCTGCCAAACCCCGTAAGCAATCCGGCAAAGCGCTGTCGGCAAGGAGTTACTACGGTTCCCGATTTACGGTTTTGACAAGCCGCTTTGTCCATGTTTTTGCCATGCCGTCCATCCAGCTTGTGCAAAGCAAGGCGGCGTGCAGATTTGCGGCGGGTACAACGCCGGAAAGCGAAAAAACTTCGCGTATTTGGGCTCTATTCAAGCGCACAGCTTTATGATATAATAGAGTATGTATAGTGGATCGTTAGTCGATCACGTGCGAAAAGTGCATTCCCTCAATTTATTAAGGGATCGCTTACCAGAATTGAAAGCGGGCGCGAAAGTGCCGCTGCCAATATTAGTACGAAGATTTTCGCTCGGGGAAAGCGTCGTTAACGCTTTTCACGATTCAGACGACCCAAACCCTGTGCGTCGCAATGCGTCGCCATTACTGGAAAGGAGGTTCTTCAATGACAGAAATAGAACAGCCAAAACTGCGCGTAATCCCTTTGGGCGGCGTGGATGAATTCGGCAAGAACATCACGGTCATCGAGTGCGGCGAAGATATGCTGGTCGTCGATTGCGGCTCCATCTTCCCCGAAGCGGATATGCTGGGCGTCGATTTGGTCATCCCGGACGTAACTTATATCGTAAAAAATAAAGATCGCCTTCGCGGCATGCTGCTGACGCACGGCCACGAAGATCATATAGGCGCAACGCCCTACGTGCTCAGGCAAGTGCCTATGCCCCTATACGGCACCAAGCTGACCCTCGCGCTGGTGGATTTGAAATTGAAAGAGCACCGTATTTCAGGCATACCGCTGAATGTGGTTAAGCCCGGGGATACGGTTCAACTGGGTTGCTTCTCGGTGGAGTTTATTCACGTGAACCACTCCATCGCGGGCGCTGTGGCGCTGGCCATTACCTGCCCGGCAGGCACACTGGTGGTAAGCGGAGACTTCAAGATCGACTACACCCCCATTGAGGGCGAGGTAACCGATCTGGCCGAACTGGCCATTATCGGTAAAAAGGGCGTGCTGGCGTTGCTTTGCGAATCGACCAACATCGAGCGTAAGGGCCACACCATGAGCGAAACCAAGATCGGCCAGACGTTTATCGAGTTGTTCCAGCAGGCCAAGGGCCGCGTGATCGTAGCAATGTTTGCAAGCAATGTACACCGCGTGCAGATGGTGGCGGATTCCGCCGCAATGTTTGGGCGCAAGGTGTGTTTTGTGGGCCGCAGCATGGTCAACGTATCGCGCGTAGCCATGTCTATAGGCGAGTTGAATATCCCCGAGGAGAGCATTGTGGATATCGACGATATCGACAATTACCCCGACGAGGAACTGCTGGTGGTTACCACCGGCAGCCAGGGTGAGGCCATGGCCGGCCTTACGCGCATGGCCTACGGTGAGCACCGCAAACTGCAGATTAAAACCACGGATATGGTCATTATCTCCGCCAACCCCATACCGGGCAACGAAAAGCCGATCGGTCGCGTAATCAACCAGCTGTACCGCTGCGGCGCGAACGTGATCTACGGGCAGATCGCCGAAGTACACGTTTCCGGCCACGCCTGCCAGGAGGAAATCAAGCTGCTGCACGTGCTGGTGAATCCCAAGTACTTTATCCCCTACCACGGGGAATATTCCAAGTTATGGCAGCACGCCGAGCTTGCGGAAAGTCTGGGCATGCCCAGCCAGAACATCGTGATACCGGAATTGGGCCAGATTATCGAAATGAGCAGCGACAGCCTCGCCATAACCGGCGTGGTGCCCACCACCGGCGGCATACTGGTGGACGGCCTGGGCATCGGCGATGTGGGCAACGTAGTGCTGCGCGACCGCAAGCACCTGAGCGAGGATGGGCTGATTATCGTGGTGATGGCGATCGACCGCGACAACGGCACGCTGGTCAGCGGGCCGGATATCATCAGCCGCGGTTTCGTCTATGTGCGGGAAAACGAGGATATCATTGAAAGCAGCCGCGACCTTACGCGCAATATCATTATGAGCTATGGCCGCATCGATGGCAGCGAGTGGCAGAACATGAAAAACCGCATCAAGGATGAGCTACATCGCTATATTTTCGAGAAGATCAAACGCAATCCCATGGTATTGCCTATCATCATGGAAATCTAATATTTCCACCTCAAATTGGCTAAATCCCCCTTTCGCATACACCGAAAGTTCTAAAAGGAGCGAGCGGAAGATTCCGCTCGCTCCTTTGCATCCTTCGGGCGCCTGTGGGCACGAGGCACAGAGGTTTCGCACCTGTGGGTGCGAGGCACAGGGGTTTCGCACCTGTGGGTGCGAGCAGGGGCTTTCCGCTCGCCCCTGCATCCTTCGGGGGTCGCCTTCATACACGGCGGGGCGTGAACGCGAGGGGTTGCTCTCGGAGTACAGGATAGTCGTCCGCTGCAGCCTGCGGGCAGCGCGGCCGACAAGCCTGTCCATCCTACGAGCGACCCCTCGCGTTTTCCCCGCCTGCTGGTATTCAGGCGACGGGGTAAAAGTACGATCATGTATTATTCGATATTCAGTATTAATAACAACTATAAATCTCCCACTTTGATTACGATCACATATTTATCAACCAACCTGTTATTTAAATGCTCACCACCCATATAGTTGTTTTAGAAAACCGACAATCGTTTTGTTTAATTCTATTGTTTGCGAGCAAGTATGTAATAAACCAATTGTTGAATAGTCGTTTTTTCCTTCCGCATGTGAGCTGTTGCTGTAGGGTTGAAAGGCTCCCTCGAAGGATGAACAGGCTTGTCGGCCGCGCTACCCGCAGGTAGCGGCGGACGACTATCCTGTACTCCGAGAGGGAGCCTTTCAACCCCTTGCCGAGCGCATGACCCGAAGGTTTCCAAAGGGCGAGCGGAAAGCCCTTTGGTGCGTCCGCAGACGCATCCCCGTCGGGGTAGGAAGCCATACCTGCGGGCATGGGCAGGGGCTTTCCGCTCGCCCCTGCATCCTTCGGGCACCTGCGGGTGCATAATAGGGAACCATGCCCCCGAAGGTTTCCAAAGGGCGAGCGGAAAGCCCTTTGGTCGCACCCACAAGTGCGACGTTTCCTGTCCCCGCGTCCTCACGGGAAAAAGAAAACTGGAGGAAGGAAATCATTCCTTCCTCCAACCCCGGCGTTTCACCGCCGCCTTATCCCCCTATAACCTGCCGTATGGAGAAACTGACCCCCCATACGTAGTAAGAAACGATCACTTCACGCGCAGCGTTATTGTTTTTGGAAGTCAAAATCGTAGCGGTGATGTCCCCGACGGAACGCGACTTAAGCGAATGTACAGCGGTATCCCCGATTTGCAAAACATCGCCGGCATCCGGCTCCACCTGCAGCTCCACCATGTCGACAGGCACCAGGCATTGGTTGCTAAGTCGTACGGTATAGGTGATAAACGCATAGTCCTCGGCGTTTCCAAGCGCGTCCGTAGAAAAGCGCGTGCCTTGGAATGAGCTTTCTTCCAGCTGGGTTTTCAGCTGATCGAACAACGCCGTGTTCTGGCTGGCCAGTTGACCCTGTGCGCCGCTCGCGGTAACGCTGACTTTGGCCGTGAGGAAAAAATAGCCTACCACGCCCAACGCCAACAGCACCAGCGCGATCATTACGATCATCACGATTTTTAGAACTCTCAAGGGTTCCTGCCTTTCCGCTCAGGGCTGGGCGTTCGTCGTTTGGGTATCCGTCTGCGAAGCGTCGTCGGAGGAGAGGATCGCGCGCATTTCGTCGATCATTTCGCTGTCCTTCAGGCGGAATTTAAACTCCACCCGGCGGGAAGCGTCCATGTCCACGGTGCCGTCCACCGCGTAAACGGGGTCGGAATAGCTGCGGCCTTTGGCGGTCAGCAGTTTGCGGAGCAGCTCTTGCTGCTGGGCGGTCAACCCCGACATTTGCAGGCAGTAGGTAGCAACACTGAGCGCGCGTTGCTGGGACAGTTCCAGGTTGCTCAGGTAGGTTCCCTGCGTGTCCGTGTGCCCCTCGATGATGATCTCGCCCAGATAATCCTTGTTGTTATCGGCAAACAGAACGGAAAGATACAGCGGTATGAACTGATTAAGCAGGTCCTGGCCGGACTGCTTGATATCGTACTTACCCACATCGAAAAACACGGAGCTTTCCAGCATAATATCGCCCGTGTTGGCGTCCACGGAGGCTTTCAGTTTCGCGGAAGTGAGGGCGGCGCTCAGATCGCGGATGATCTTCGTACGTACGCCCACCAGATCCTCCAGCTTCTGCTGTTGTGTCTGCAGGGTCGTCTGCTGGGTTTGCAGCAGCGCCTGCGCGCCGCTCAGCTGGCTTTGTGCAGAGGCCAATGCGGTTTCCTTGTCCTGCAGTTCCGCATTCGCCGCGGCGATTGTCGCCTCCTGCGCGTTGAGCGTATCCGCTTGTACGCTCAGCAGGCCTTTTTGCTCGTCGAGAGCCGTAAGCGCGCTGTCCAGGTCGTTTTGTTTGCTTAACAGCTGGGATTGCTGCGTATTCAGTTCGGCGGTCTTGCTTTCCAGCATGTCAAAATACTGGTATACGCTGTAGGTCAGCACCAGCACGAACACCAGAAGCAGCGCCGCCATCATGTCCGAATAGGAGATCCACGAGGCGCCCGCGTCTACGCGGCCCGCGCGCCTGCGGGAGTATGCCTTGCGCTGCATATCAGGCGCCCTCCGTGGTTTCGGCCAGCGTACGGCCTTTCACACCATGGGTTTTAACGTCCTCTTGCGCCGATTGCGCGCCGATCGTTTCATGTGTGCGGTGCGGCGTTCCGGCCGCTTGCGCAGCGTTCGTCGGCTGCCGGTAAAGCAGCAGGTTCGCGTTCAGTTCTTTAAACACCGCAAGTGTTTCGGCCTGCGCCTTTTGGATGGCCTCGGTGCTGGCCGCCTGTTGGCGGGCCGTTTGGGATAATAACGTAAGCAATTCTTCCTGCCGTGCGGCCGCGTCAACGTCGGCGGTGCCGGATGCGCCGCGCCTTGCTTCCAACTGCAAACGCTTCATATCGTCCACCAGCGTTTCCGCTACCGTGAGCGTGCGCTGCAGGTTTTGGTGGGTGACCGCCTGGTTTTGGTTAAGCAGCGACAGCGTGTCCGCCAGCGCGGTAAACTGCCCATTCATGCTGAGGTTCATTTGTTTAACAAATTGATTTACAAGCCGCTGCACACCCTCCGTCTGCTCGCGCGACGTGCCTTGGATAAAGTTATCCAGCGACATGGTAAGCGGATGAACCGCGCGGCTTACCGCCATTTCCACCGCCCCCGCCATCTGGCTGCTGATCTGGTCCGCGGCGTGCTGCAGGTTGGTACCATCGTCCTGTTTCTGGCAGATCATCTGCACATCGGCATCCAGCGGGCGCGGCATTGCCAGCTCGTAAAACGCCTCGTCAAACGCATCCAGCGCCTTGAACGCGTGCCCGACAACGAGCCGGTTGGTCATGTTGAACGCCAGCGAGCAAACAATGCCTGCCACAGACGTGGCAAAGGCGAATTTCATGCCGGATAACAACGTAGGGATACTGGCGATGGTTTTGGAAGCGTCCGTAAGGTCCAGGTTGGAAAGCCCCGTCATCAGCCCCATAAAGGTTCCTAGAATACCCAGCGAGGTCAAGAGCCCGGGAATCAGCTCCGCCAGCTGTGCGTGACCGGGTTTGTAGATAACGGTATCTTCGTTGATATACTCCTGCGTATTGCAGGGAATGCCGCGCAAATCCAGCTGACCGGCGTTGAGTAAAAAGCGCTGCCACTCGGCTCGCAACGCCTGTCCTAAAAAATGCGCCTCACGCCACACGGGGCGTTCGCCGTTGGCCGCGGTCCGCTCCAGCTTCATAATGGCACGGTTCAGCAAGGCGCTGTTGCGAAACACGGGATAGATGCATTTCAGCACCCCCGCCAGCGTAACCAACGCGATGGCTACGTATACGAACGAACCGCTGACGCCGGAAGACAATCGGGCGATAAAATCATTCAAATTGGCTCACCTCCCCTACGGGATATCCTGCATGTGATGTATATCTT
Organism: Christensenellaceae bacterium; assembly: GCA_017881705.1. GTDB lineage: Bacteria > Bacillota > Clostridia > Christensenellales > Aristaeellaceae > CAXXOK01. The sequence continues at coordinate 964 of JADGQP010000147.1, read as the reverse complement.
AACACTTTTTTCACACCTTGTAAACTTCCGAAATCCCTTCAACCTAATTTTTGCAATGATTTATCTTTTTGCCGTCGAAGCAGGGTCGCCGCGCTAAGTCATCATAAAAGATAATACTTGCATTTTATCAAAATAATGGTTATTATAATAGTAGTTCTTAGACTATCAATCTGTGCTTCATCGGCAATTAAGGAGGTGTCGATATGCCTCGCAAACACACAACCAACGAAGCGTTGGTAGACAGCGTTGCCCACAATCTATTTCAGGCTTTGCCGATATTCAGGAAGCGTCTGCTGCATATGGACGTGATCCAGCGGGAGTTCAACATACCCCTGTCGCACGTGCAGGTTATGGCCATGCTATACGATAACGGGCCCATGAATGTCAGCGAGATCTCCCGACGCCTGGGCATTGCCAAGCCGAATATTACCCCGCTGATCGACCGGTTAATTCGGGAGCAATATGTGGAACGTCAGCGGGACGAAAAAGATCGCCGCATGGTCAACATCACCGTTTGTCCGTCCGGCATCGGCGAGCTGGAGAAAATTCGCAAAAAGATGCGCGATCTTGTAGCCGAGTGGGCCTCCGATTTAAGCACGAGCGACCTGCGGGCGCTTAACGACAGCCTGGAAACCATCGATGCGGTGCTGGGTTCCACGCTTCAAAAAGAAAAGCGCTCAACCTGATTGAAACCGACCGTTCGGAACACCAAAACAGTAAAGCGACACCCCCGCGGATGAATAATCGCGGGGGTGTTTTATTTCGTGTTTTCCCATTCCGTGTTTTAATCGTCGTCCTCATTCACGGTAACGGTCGCGCCGGTGGTCGCGTTTGCGCCGCCATTAGCGGTTCCGCTGGTGGCCGTCGCGCCAGTGGTCGCGTCGGTAGCGGGCGTTATCACGGGCTTTGGGAAAGCCTGGCTCACGCCGGTTGCAGTCGCGCCAGCGGCGGTTGTTTGTGTGGT
>JADGQP010000146.1 GCA_017881705.1 Christensenellaceae bacterium | reverse complement strand
CAACAGCGCAAACAGGTTTTCATCGCGCAGAACGCCGTATTTCAGGGCTTCCGCCACGCCGTCGGCCAGCACGTCCGCAGGCAGGGTGGTTAGCGCATCCACATCGCATAATACGCCGATGGGCTGGTGAAACGCGCCTGCCAGATTCTTGCCTGTCGGCAGGTTCACGCCCGTTTTACCGCCTACGGAGCTGTCCACCATCGCCAGAAGCGTTGTGGGCAGCTGCAGCACGTTCACGCCGCGCAGGTAGGTCGCCGCCACAAAGCCCGCCAGGTCGCCCGTTACCCCGCCGCCCAGCGCCACCACCGTGTCGCGGCGGGTCAGCCGGTTTTCCGCCAGAAAATTTAGCATCGTCCCGTAGGTCGCCAATGTTTTCTGCGTTTCCCCATGCGGAAAGCTCATGCGCGCCACACGAAAGCCTGCCTGCGCGAGCGAGCGCTCCACCGTGTCGCCGTAAAACGCGTCCACCGTGTCATCCGCAATCAGGGCAGCCACGCGCGAGCCGGTTAACTCGGCCAGACGCTCGCCCGTTTGTTTGAGCAGCCCGCGGCCGATATGCACGCTGTAGGGTCTTTGCGTATTCACACACACGGTTTTCATGGCCGGTAGTCCTTTCTGTCCGCTTCCAGCTTCTGTTCCCGCCCCGTCGCCAGTAGGGAGCGCAGCTTTGCTTCATCTTTTGTAAGCAGCGCGTCGCGGTACTCCGTAAGGTGCGCCAACAGCCCTTCCGCCTCTGAAAGCAGGTTATCGCGGTTTTCCAGGAACAGCTCCGTCCACATCTCCGGATCCAGCCGCGCGACACGGGTCAAATCCTTGTAACTGCCGGCAGAGAAACCGATGTGATCCAGCGCCGTGGGGCTTTTGATATAGGCGCTGCTGGCGATGTGCGCCAGCTGCGAGGTATAGGCGATTACTCGGTCGTGGTTTTCAGGCGTCGTAATGGTGACGCTGCCGAACCCCAGCGCGCACCAGAACTTTTTTACCCGTTCCAGCAGGGCGATATCCGCTCCCTTGGGCGGGGTGAGGATCATGCTCGCGTCACGGAACAAATCCGCGCTTGCGTAGTCAAACCCGCTTACCTCGCGCCCCGCCATCGGATGCCCTCCAATGAAGGTAAAGCCGTACTTGTCCGCCAATTCCCATAAAGGCTCGCAGACGCAGCGCTTCACGCCGCATGCGTCCATAACGATCGCGCCTTTTTTAAGCCTGCCGGCGTTCGCGCGCACGTATTCTACCGCGGCCTGCGGACGGATGGCGATAATCAGCCAATCGCAGATCGCCAGGCGTTCTTCGGTCAGTTCCGCGTCTATAGCGTCCAGCAGGCGCGCCTTATACATCACCTGCTCGTCGGTATCAAACCCCAGCACCGTGTGCGGAGTGTTTTTTTGAATGGCTTTGGCGATAGAGCCGCCGATTAGCCCAAGCCCGACGATTCCGATATCCACGGCTCACACCGCCTTCCCATGGTCGTAGCGGCAGGCGAAGGGCAGCACCGCGCGCACCGCCGCCGCCACGTCCGCAAAGGCTTCCGGCGTAAGGCTCTGCGCGCCGTCGGAAAGCGCGTGCGACGGGTCGTTGTGCACCTCGATCATCAGCCCGTCCGCACCGGCGGCGGTTGCGGCCAGCGCCATGGGCTTCACCAGCGACGCAATGCCCGTGGCGTGGCTGGGGTCCACGATTACCGGCAGATGACTCATACGCTTGAGCAGCGGAATCGCGGACAGATCCAGTGTATTGCGCGCCGCCGTTTCAAACGTGCGGATGCCGCGTTCGCACAACGCTACGTTCGGGTTGCCGCCCGCCATCACATATTCGGCGCTCATCAACAGTTCTTCCAGGGTATTGGCAAGGCCGCGCTTGATTAAAATCGGCTTGCCCGTATGCCCCAGTTCCTTGAGCAGTTCAAAATTCTGCATATTGCGCGCGCCCACTTGAATCACATCCACATCCGCGAAAAGCTCCAGCTGGCTCAAATCCATAATTTCGGTTACCACGGGCAGACCCGTTTGTTTTTTAGCTTCCAGCAGCAGCGTAAGCCCTTCCCCGCGAAGACCCTGGAACGAGTAGGGCGAAGCGCGCGGCTTAAAAGCGCCTCCGCGCAGCATCGTAGCTCCCGCCTGTTTTACGGACCGCGCGACGCCGCAGATCTGCGCTTCGCTTTCGACGCTGCACGGCCCCGCGATTAACGCGAACACACCGCCGCCCAGCTGCGCCGGGCCTACCGCGATAACCGTGTCCTCCTCGTGGAACTTCCGGTTGGCGTTTTTATAAGGCTCCTGTACGCGCTTCACATCCTCCACGATGTCCAGGGCGCGAAGCAGATCGATATCCACGGCGGTGGTATCTCCCACCAGACCCAGGATGGTATGGCTTTCCCCCCTGGATTCATGAATGGTCAGCTTCTGGCCGGTCAGCCACGCCTTCAGGTTCTCCAGCTGTTTGGGTTCGGGGTCCTTTTTTAAGATGATGATCATGGGGTTCCCTTCCTTTCCTACCGTCCTACATTACTACTTGGAATGAAAAAACCCCCCGCAGCATTGAGCTGCGAGGGGACGACGCCGTTTTTTTACGGGTTCCTCAGCTAGCACAACGCAAAACGACCTTACGGGAAGCATAGCCCGTAAAGTAATAGCTAAAGTAAAAGAAAGAACCGCGCGTGTCTGTAAGCATCGTGGGCTCCTCCCTTCCCGTAGTGGTTTGATGCGATTATAATCGATTTTAAAAACCTTGTCAACCCTCTTTGATAAGAGGGCTCGCGTCCATCCAGCATACCCCCAGGTACGTAAGCCCCAGATGGATAGCCAACACCGGGCCGAGGCTGACGACGCGCAGTTCCAGCGCGTCGCCCAGGCGTTTATACAGCATCTCCTGCAACAGCGGAAGCTGCGGGTTGTTTTCGCGGCTGTGGATTACCACGAAGGTCGCGTTTTCGGGTACACTTTCGGCAAGCATTCGCAGTTGTTCGTGGCTGCCGCGCGCTATCCCGCGGGAGAAGACCGAGCCGTTTTGCAGGCACAGGATGGGCCGCAGGTTCAGTATGGTGCTCACGCTCAGTCGCACTACGCCCAGCCTGCCGCTTTTACGCAGGTTGGTCATATCGTTTACGGTAAAAACGTTGTTAATCAGCCTGCGTTCCGCAGCCAGGCGCTCCGCGATCTCCGATAGGGCCAGCCCCTGGGCGATCATCGTTTGCGCGCGCTGGATGAGGAAATAGATGCCGCCCGCGCAGTTGCGGCTGTCCAGCACGCGAATCTCGTCCTGGTTCACTTCCTTGGCGGCCATCACGGCGTTGGCATAGGTGCCCGAAAGGCGCGAGGAAATGGTGATGCACAGTACCTGCCGACCCTTAGCCAGTTGCTGCTCGAACGCGGCGACGAACGCGGCGGCGGTCGCTTGGCTGGTACGCCGTTCCACGTCATCCCGTTCGATGTAAGGCTCGAACTGTCCGTTCTCGCCGATATAGTGCTCCACAAACTGCTGCCTGTCCACCGTGTAGGTCATGGGCACGTAATACGCGCCCAACTGCTCAGCTTCCTGCCGGGAAATGCCAGCCGCGCTGTCCACCATAATCGCGATCACACTTCATCGCCTCCGATCTTGCGGAATTTCTCGTATCGTCTTGCGGTCAATTCCTTCGCGGGCAGCGCCGACAACGCGGCGAATTCCTGCGAAAGCGCGGCGGTAAGGTTTTCGCACACCTTGGTAAAATCCCCGTTCTCCTCCGAAAACACGCGTTCCACCATACCGAAGCCATATAGATCCTGCGCGGTCATGCGTAGAGCTTCGCATGCGTCGGCGGCCTTGCCCGCGTCCTTCCAAACGATGCTGGCCGCGCCTTCGGGCGATATCACCGAGTATACGGCATTTTCCAGCATCCACACGCGGTCGGCCACCCCCAGCGCCAACGCGCCGCCGCTGCCGCCCTCGCCGATAAACACAGAAATGACGGGTACCTTCAGGCCCATCAGGGCCATCAGGTTCTCGGCAATGGCCTGTCCCTGCCCGCGTTCCTCCGCGCCAATGCCGCAAAACGCGCCCGCCGTGTCGATCAGGCAAAGCACCGGCCGGCCAAACTTTTCCGCCTGCTTCATCTGACGCAGTGCCTTGCGGTAGCCCTCGGGGTGAGCGGAACCGAAATTGCGCGCGATCTTCTCCTCGGTTTCCACGCCTTTTTCAATGCCGATCACCGTAACGGGACGCCCATCCAACCGCCCGATGCCCGCTACAATCGCGGGGTCGTCCCCGAAGCGGCGGTCGCCGTGCAGTTCCAGAAAATCCATCGTTATCTGCCGGATGTAGAACACCGCGGTGGGCCGACCCTTCTGGCGGGCCGCCTGCACACGCTCGTACGCCGTGGTCATCGGTCGGCCCCCTTCCGGTTCAGTTTAAGCAACAGCGCAAGCTCCCGCTTCTGCTCGTTTCTGGGCACAATACGATCCACAAACCCTTTCTGAAGCAGAAATTCCGCACGCTGAAAGCCTTCCGGCAATTTCTGGCGCAGGGTCTGCTCGATCACGCGGGGGCCCGCGAAGCCAATCAGCGCGAGCGGTTCGGCCAGAATCACATCCGCCTCCATGGCGAAGGAAGCCACCACGCCGCCCGTGGTAGGGTGCGTGAGCACCGCAACATAAAATAGCCCCTCGTTTCCGTGCCGCATTACCGCGCCGCTGGTTTTCGCCATCTGCAGCAGGGAAAACATCCCTTCCTGGATGCGCGCGCCGCCAGACACCGTATACCCAACGACCGGCAGGCGTTTTTCCAACGCACATTCAAACAGCCGCGTAATTTTCTCCCCCACCGCCGCGCCCATGGACCCCATGATGAAAAACGGATCCATGCAGAACAGCGCACAGGATTCGCCGTCAATTTCCGCCGTGCCGGTTACCACGCCCTCGCGCTCGCCGGTATCCCGCTGTGTCTTAGCCAGTTTCTCGGCGTATCCGGGAAAATGCAGGCGATCCGCGCATTCCAAAGACGCGTCCATCTCGGCAAAGGTACCTTCGTCCGCGAGCCACAGCGCGCGTTCGCGCGCGCTCATCTGCCATAGCGCCCCACAGCGCGGGCACACAAAATCAGTTTCCTCACGCACGTCCCTGTCGAATGCGGCCTTGCACTCAGGGCAGACAAGCACGGGCAGGTCCTGCTCATCCTGCGCGTCCAGCGCGGCGACCTTGGGCTCCTGCTCGCCCTCCAGGCGGTTGTTGGGCCTCTTAAAATGCTCTTTGCTGATCAAACGTGTTCAACTCCTAAACGTTGCGGTTCGCTAGAAAATCGGTGGTATAGGTGCCGTTCACAAACTCCGGCTCGGATAGCAGGTCGATATGCGTCTGAGCGTTGTGTTCCACGCCTTCCACCACCATTTCGCACAGTGCCGCCTGCATTTTTCTAATCGCCTCGGCGCGCGTGCGCGCGGAAACGATGAGCTTGGCAATCAGGCTGTCGTAAAACGGCGGAATCACATAGCCCTGGTAAAGCGCCGTATCAAAGCGTACCCAGGGGCCGCCCGGCACATGCAGCAGCGTGATCTGCCCGCAGGAAGGCCGAAAGCCGTGCGTAGGATCTTCGGCGTTAATGCGGCACTCGATGGCGTGACGATCCAACTGCACGTCCTCCTGGCGCAGCGTCAGCTCCTGCCCGCTGGCGATGCGAATCTGCCATTTCACCAGATCCACGCCCGTGACCATCTCGGTTACGGGATGCTCCACCTGCAGGCGCGTGTTCATCTCCATAAAATAGAACCGGCCGTCGTCCGTCAGCAAGTATTCAATCGTGCCCGCGCCCACGTAGCCAATGCTTTTAGCGGCCGCGACGGAAAGCTCGGTGAGCTTCGTTCGCATTTCCGGCGTAACGCACTGCGCGGGGCTTTCTTCCAGAATTTTCTGGTTTTTCCGCTGCATGGAACAATCCCGCTCGCCCAGGCATAAAACGTTGCCGAACTGATCGCACAATAACTGCATCTCAACGTGCTTCACATGGGTCAACAGTTTTTCCATGTACAGCGTTCCATCGCCAAACGCGTTTTGCGCCTCGGCTGAAGCCGAAGTAAAGGCGGCTTCCATCTCGTTATCCCTATCCACCCGGCGGATGCCGCGCCCGCCGCCGCCCGCCCGCGCCTTGAGCAGCAGCGGATACCCCACGGTTTTCGCCTCGCGTTTTGCCGCGGCGGCGCTTTTTACCAAATCACAGCCCGGAATCACCGGCATACCCAGCCCGCGCATGGTTTGCCGCGCCGCTGCCTTGTCGCCCATTTTCCCCATTGCTTCGTCGGGCGCGCCGATAAAACGGATGCCGCATTGCTCGCAGCGTCTTGCAAACTCCGGGTTTTCGGAAAGCAGCCCGTACCCCGGATGGATGGCCTGCACCCCGCAGGAACGCGCGATGGTTAGGATGGCGTCCATATTCAAATAGCTTTTCTGCGCTGGCCCTGGGCCGATGCAGTAGCTTTCGTCCGCAAGGGATACATGCAGCGCGTCCCGGTCGGCCTCCGAAAACACGGCGACGGTCGCCACGCCCATTTCCTTACACGCGCGGATCACGCGGATGGCGATCTCCCCGCGGTTAGCAATCAGAATTTTGGAGAACATAGGGCCTCCTTCTGCTTTGATAACAGGCATTAAAACCCGTGCGCTCATACCCTGCTCGCTTCGTCGTTCTCCACCAGCGCGAAAGAAAATTCGCCCTGTGCCGCCACCTGCCCGCCGATGAGCGCCTCGCCCTGCGTGATATAAAACGGCCCGTTATGACGCAGAATCCGCGCCGTGAGCGTTATCTCGTCCCCCGGGCGTGCGGTATGGCGGAACTTCACTTTGTCCATTCCGGTAAAAAACGGAGTATTCCCTAAAAGACGATCCCCAATGAGCACAGCGCAGTTTTGCCCGATCATCTCGCACAGCACCACGCCCGGCACCACGGGGTTATCGGGAAAGTGCCCCCGCAAAAACCACTCGTCGCCCCGCACGGTGTAATGGCCCAAAGCCTCGTCATCCTTAAGCGTCGTTTCGTCTAAAAGCAGCATCGGCTCCCGATGGGGCAGCAGCCGCTTAATCTCGTCCCTGTTCATGGCGCTCTTTCCTTTGCCTTACAGGATTTTCATAATGGTCTGTCCGTATTCCAGCACCGCGCCGTCCTGCGCGCAGATATCCACCACGCGGCCGGACACGGGCGCGGTGATGTCGTTCATCAGCTTCATCGCCTCAATGAGGCACAATACCTGCCCTTTTTCCACGTTGTCCCCCACGCGGACAAACGGCTTGCCCTCCGGTGAGGGTGCGGCATAAAACACGCCGACCATTGGAGATTTTACGTCGCAAAGGTTGTTAAAATCGTTCTGTTCCTCTTCGGGCGAAGCCGTTTGAGGTTCGCAATCCTGCTTTGCGGCCATCTGTGATACTTTATACGCGGCGCGTTCCAGCCTGATGTGCGTATCGCCCTCGGAATAATCCAGCACCGTCAGGTTCATTTGCGTCAGCACCGTTGCTAACGCCTTGATATCCTTCATGTTCATGCCTCAGCCCTCCGCAGCGCAATGCAGCCGTTATGTCCGCCGAAACCCAGGGAAACACTCAGCGCCAGGTCACACTGCGCTTTTCGTTGTACCAAAGGGATATAATCCAGGTCGCATTCGGGGTCCGGCTCATTCAGGCCGATGGTGGGCGGCAGCACGCCGTATTGAAGCGCCAGCGCGCTCGCCGCGCACTCCACCGCGCCCGCCGCGCCCAGCATATGGCCGGTCATACTTTTAGTGGAGGAGATCATCGCCCGACGCGCCTCGGTTTCCCCCAACGCCTTCTTGATCGCAATGGTTTCACAAACGTCGTTAAGCTGTGTGCCGGTGCCGTGGGCGTTGATATACACTCGATCACCGGGAACATAGCCTGCCTCGTCCATCGCCAGCCGTATCGCCCGCGCGGCCGCCGTCGCTTCCGGGTTGGGCGCGGTAACGTGGTACGCGTCGCAGGTGTTGCCATAACCGCAGATTTCGGCAAGCACCGTCGCTCCACGCGCCCTGGCGTGCGCCTCGTTTTCCAGCACCAGCACGCCCGCGCCTTCGCCCATTACGAAGCCGGAGCGCCGCCTGTCAAACGGCAGGCTGGCCAGCAGCGGATCGTGTTGCGTGGAAAGCGCCATACAGTTGGTAAAGCCGCCGACCGCCAGGGGGCAGATGGCCGCCTCAGTACCGCCCGCGATAATCGCATCGGCATACCCATCCTTAATAGCGTGAAACGCCTCGCCGATCGCGTGCGTGGAAGTGGCGCAGGCCGTCATCACCGGCAGGGCAGGGCCCTGCGCGCCATAGACGATGGCTACCTGGCCGGACGCCATATTGGCGATCATCATCGGGATAAAATGCGGGGATACGCGTTCCGGCCCGCGCTCAATGCTCTTTCGGGTTTCGTTGATCAGCGTCTGCATCCCGCCGATGCCGGAGCCAATATACACACCCAGGCGTTCTGCGTCAATGTTTTCGCCGGACATCAGCCCGCTTT
>JADGQP010000145.1 GCA_017881705.1 Christensenellaceae bacterium | reverse complement strand
GGGAAAGCTCGCAGAGCTCATTAAACGTGTGCATGCCGCGCGGCTTTTTTTCGCTCTGGCCGATGAGCACTACGCGTTTAAGCCGGGGCAGCCCGGGGTCGCCCACGCTGTCCGGGTCCTCGGTCAGAAGGCTGGGCATCAGGCCGGTGATATGGTCGATGTAATCGTTGCCCTTCACCTCGGGAATCATCACCAGCATTTTTGCGTCGCTCTGGGTCAGCAGATAATTGAGCTCAAACTGTTTGTAGTTGGTGTTTACGGTCACCAGTACCGCACCCAACTTTGCGGAGGCAAACATAATCAGCAGCCACTCCGGCACGTTGGTTGCCCAGATGGCCACGTGGTCACCCTTGCGGATGCCCATGGCGTACAGGCCGCGCGCCACCACGTTGGTGCGGTGGTCGAACTCCTTCCAGCTCCAGCGCACGTTAAATTCCGGCGCGACAACACAATCGTTGTCTGGCAGTCGCAATGCGTTCCTCCGCAGTAAACCGGGGATGGTGTAATCGCTTAAGTTGTTGGTCGGTATGAAAGTCATGTCGCGCCCTCCTTTAAAAGATTTGAAAAAGCCTCCGCCTTCGATATTCTCGAAGACGGAGGCTTGTTGCTTCCGCGGTACCACTTCGCTTGGAGCTTGCGCTCCCGCTTAAAAGGCGCTATCGGGCCTGCCCGTGCGACGGTACTGCCGTTCCCGTTGCCCGCTCGCGGGGGAGTAGGTTTGCGCCGCCTTTGCGTCTTGCACCAACCGACGCTTCTCTGAAAGGCTTACGCGCTCGCCGCGCCCGTTCATCGCGTTTGAAATTGCGTTGATTATAACGGAGTGCGTGCGTTTTGTCAACCCCCAATTCACGGGGAAACATATCACGCTCAGGCGGGCGAATTCGCCCCGGGTGAAAGCAGCATGAAAGCGTAATCTGTACCGTGGAAATCCACGCGCGCGAAAGTCTCAAAACCGAACTGCCGGTAAAACGCGTGGTCGTTTTTGGATACGATGCTCTCCACGTATAGCGTTTGGCCGGGAAACGCCGCCATGTTGTGCCGCACCAGCTCGGCACCCGCGCCTTTACGGGCGGAGGAAAGAAATTCCAGCGTCGCGACTGCCGTATCCGGCGCATAGCGATCCAGCAAGCGGAACAATTCGGCGATCCGACGCGCCGCAAGGGGCGCGCGCAGCGCAAGCCACGCGGTTTTTAGGCCCAGGCCCAGGCGCAGTACGGTACGCAGGGTAAACTCCGGCGTACTTGGCGTAGACCAAAGCGCACAGGCGACTACGTAGCCGCGCTCATCCTTCGCCGCGAATACGCGGCCCGCTTTCAGCGAATAAATAAGCTGTGTTTCTAAAAATAATCTCGTAAGCGCCTTGCTGTGGGGAAACAGGTACTGCGAAAACAGCGGGGTTGGCCAGAACGCGTCGGTCAGCACGGTTAAAGCCTGCGAAAATTCCTGCGGGCTGGGGTGCGCCATTTCCTCAAACACCATAAAGCCGCCTCCGAAACGGTTTGTATTCGGCCGTTTAGGGCCTTGGCGGTATTGTACCATATCCGGCGCGTGCCGTAAACGGCGCGCGTGCTTTACCGGCTGAGGTTCCTATGATATAATGGAACAAGTTTTTTATGCCCCGGTTGGCTTAGGCGTTACGTAAGGGGGAGGAACGTGTTTGTACAGGTATAACAACCAGAGCCGCTTCAACAACGTGATGCGCTCCAACCGCTACCGGCCGGTTTTAACGATTCTGATCATCATCGTCGCGGCTTTTTTGCTGTTGAAGCTCGTAGGCGTCGGCGGCCTGAACGAAACCAATTTTGAGAACCAGCGCAACGCCAAAATCCGCTCGGAAATGCAGCGCGCTGTCGCCCAGACCAACACGCTTTCCCGTTTGGGTGCCACAACCACCAGCAATGTGCTTGGCAAAATCCGCCAATATGTGCACGGCGTCGAGGTGGTTAACGACCTGAACGTGGGTATGTTTGGGGAAGTGGGTCGTTTGTACGTGCAGAGCTTATTTGATAACATCTATAACATTATCGACGAGTACGACGCCAAGCTGTCCAGCGGGCAGAAGGTCAACGATTCACTTTCACTGCTGACCGACGCGATCAACACGCTGGACGCGCGCACCAGCGATGTGATCGGCGAGGCTGGCTCGTAAACGATGGCCGGATTCCGTATGGAGATCCTGGCGCCGGACGGTTCGCCTTCCGGCGTGGGCAAAACGCCCGGCAGGCGTTAAGCCCCGGATGACGGAGGTGGCTGGGTATGGACGAGCGCCCAATCGGCGTGTTCGACAGCGGTTTCGGCGGCATCAGCGTTCTGGCGGAGGCTTCGCGAATACTGCCGGCGGAGGATTTCCTGTTTTTAGGGGACAACCGAAACGCTCCCTATGGGGATAAGACCCCCGAAGAGGTGCTGGCATTTACGCGCGCCGCGGTAGCAAGGCTTATCGGCCTTGGCTGCAAGGCGGTCCTGATCGCCTGCAACACCGCCACCAGCGCTGCGGCGGAAACGCTTAGAAACGATCTTGCGCTGCCGATTATCGGCATGGAGCCTGCGCTGAAGCCTGCCGCGTTATTGCCGGGCGGCGGCGCGGTGCTGGTGATGGCTACGGCCATGACTCTTAAGCTCGACAAGTTCCACTCGCTGATGGCGCGTTACGGGCAGAATGCGGTGCCTGTACCCTGCCCGGGATTGGTGGAGATGATCGAAGCCGGAGAAACTTGCGGCCCGTGTGTTACGGCGAAACTGAACGAGCTGTTGGCTCCGTACCTCGACCGCCCCGTAAAGGCTGTGGTGCTCGGCTGCACGCATTACGTTTTCTTGAAACCCGTGCTTCGCGCCTGCCTGCCGCCGAACGTTACGCTGGTGGATGGCAACGAAGGCACCGCGCGCCAGCTGAAAAATCGGCTGATGCAAAAAGGGCTGCTGAAAACCGTAAACGGAAGCGGGCCAAATGCGCGCGGCAAGATAGAGTTTATGTCCACAGCGGAAGATCGGGCCATGCCCGCTCGGATGCGGGCATGGTATAATCGGTTTGTGGAAACGCTTGACTCGGCTTGCATTTCCACGCCGGATACGGTAGAATGAACACAATCTGAAACGTCGCGGACGACGGGCGAGGACGGTTTGGCATGAAGAAAGTGATGCTCATCTTTGGAACCCGGCCCGAGGCAATCAAGATGTGCCCGCTGGTGCTGGTACTTCAGAAGCATCCCGCGTTTGAAACCGTCGTATGTGTTACGGGCCAGCACCGCCAGATGCTGGACCAAATTTTGAATTGCTTTCAGGTCGTGCCCAAGTATGACCTGGGCATCATGCAGCAGCAGCAGACGCTGTTTGACGTAACGGTGAACATCCTGCTGAAGATCCGCGATATTTTGCAGGCGGAGAAGCCGGACGTGGTGCTGGTGCACGGCGATACTTCCACGGCGTTTTCGACCTCGCTGGCGTGTTTTTACCTGCAAATTCCCGTGGGGCACGTGGAAGCGGGGCTACGCACCTACAACCTGCGCTCGCCCTTTCCCGAGGAGTTTAACCGCCAGGCTGTCGATTTGATCAGCCATTTCTATTTTGCGCCTACGGAGAACAGCCGGCAGAATTTGCTCAGAGAAGGCAAACCGGCGGAAGATGTTTACGTTACCGGCAATACGGTGATCGACGCGCTTTCCACCACCGTAAGCGAAAACTATTCCAGCCCCGAGATCGAGTGGGCGAAAGGCAGCCGGTTGTTGCTGCTGACGGCGCACCGCCGTGAAAACCTGGGAACGCCCATGCGGCATATGTTCAGCGCTATCCGCCGTGTGGTGGATGAAATGCCGGATGTAAAACTGATTTATCCCATGCACATGAACCCAAGTGTGCGGGAAATGGCAAAACGCTGCTTTTCCGGCCAGGAGCGCATTCACATGATCGAACCGCTGGACGTGCTGGATTTTCATAACATCATGGCCCGCGCGTATCTGATTATGACCGACAGCGGAGGCATCCAGGAAGAGGCGCCGTCGCTGGGCAAGCCCGTGCTGGTGATGCGGGACACCACCGAACGCCCGGAAGGCTTGGAGGCCGGAACGCTCAAGCTGGTGGGCACCGCGGAACAACCCATTTACGATGCTGTGATGGAGCTGCTGGCCGACCCCGAGAAGTACCATGAAATGGAGCGCGCCGTGAACCCTTACGGGGACGGCCACGCCAGCCAGTACATTGCGGAAATACTGGAAAAAAGACTGAAAGCCTGAACGCGATATGGTTTCACAGCCGCGCCCCCAGCCTAAACCGGCGATGGGACGGCTTTTTTATTTATGTTTTTCTTCTGCTTTTTATTCAGAGCAATTGCGCGAAAGCCTTATTCTATAATGGTTTTAACAAACAATGATTAGATTGTCTAACAAATTAGATTGCATATGCGCTGATTTTGCGGTATAATTCGGCTGTTTATTGGTGTTCAATTTTATATTCGCACTGATTCGGAGGTACCGCTGTGAAAAAAGGAACTGTTTGGGTTATCGGTGCGTCCAGCGGGCTGGGTTTGGCGACGGCGCAGGCTTTCGCCAGGGACGGCTGGCTGGTCGTATCGGGCGCGCGCTCGTTTGGCGAGTCGGCGGCGGACGACCCCGCCGAGGACGGGATTCGCACCTTCCGGTTGGACGTAACGGACGTGCAAAGCCGAGAGGCTTTCGCACAAAGCGCGCTTGTTGTAAGCCCCCGGGTGGACGCGCTGGTTTATTGCGCCGCGGTGCTGGTGCTGGGCGCATGTGAAACCACGTCGTACGCCGAGTACGAGCGCGTGATGCAAACCAATTTTCTGGGTATGACAAGCCTGGTATCCACGGTGTTGCCCGTGATGCGCAGGCAGGGCAAGGGGAAAATCGTGCTGTTTTCCTCCATCAACGGTTTACTGGGTATCCCGTTCCAAAGCGCGTACACAGCCTCCAAGCACGCCGTCGAAGGGTATGCGGAGTGCCTTGCCATGGAGGTAAAACCCTTTGGCGTTCAGGTGTGCCTGGTGGAGCCGGGGGATCACCGCGGCGGCAGCCAGCGCACGCGCCTGCACGCGCAGGGCGAAGGGAGCGCTTCGCCCTACGAGGCGGCCTACCAAACGGCTTGCGGCGCGATCCACCGCGACGAAAGCAACGGCCTCCTGCCGGAAACGCTGGGACGAAAACTGGTGCGCAACGTAAACCGTAAGCGGATGCGTTTCCGCCTGGTTGTTGCGAAACCGGATCAACGGCTGGCTGTTGTGCTGCACGATGTGCTTTCGCCCGCGCTGAATTTTAAAATTCTACGTGATTACTACGGCAAAGGAGGGCGTGCCTGATGGCTCTTCACGATGTGCCGGAGATCACCCGTGCCCTGCGTGCCGATAAGCGGCTGGAGAATCTGTACAACCTACAATGCCGTTATGGCGATGAGGAAGCGGCCGTATGGCTGGAAAACGGCGAGGAGTGTACGCTTTCCTTTACGGACTACGCGCGGATGACGCGCGATTATGCAGCGTTCCTCCTTTCAGTCGTCGGCGCGCCCAAGGGCACTTGGGTGGGTATATCCATGGACACCTGCAAGGAGTGGCCCTCTGTTCTCTGGGGCGTACTGCAGGCAGGCTATAACGCGCTACTAATGGATCTTTCGCTTTCCGATGAGATGACCGGCTATCTGCTTAAGCAGGCGGGAGCTAAAGCGTTGGTTACCCCGAAAGAACGCAAACTCCCCGACGGCGTGCGCTGGGTGGACGCCAGGGTGCTTTTTGCGGCTCCGCCCACCGAGGATTTTTCGCCGGTATGGAGCGACAGCGTAGCGCTGTGCACCAGCGGCACCACAGGCACCAGCCGTATCTTCGTCTACGAAGGACGAGCCCTGGTGGAACAGGTGCTGTCCTCGGAACTGCTATACCGCGCGCAAAAGCGCATGGTCGACAACCAGCATCGCCGCGCGCTTGCTTTTCTGCCCTACCATCACGTGTTTGGCTTTTTGGTTCATCTGATGTGGATGGGCTATCTTGGTTATTCCAACATCTACCTGGAAAACCGCACGTCTCAGGCGATTCTGGAAACCGCGCAGCGCTGCAAGCCGGATATGCTGGTC